>JBKJUC010000141.1:0-11044 GCA_046590325.1 Burkholderiales bacterium
TCCCGTGGACTGCTTCCACGAGGGGCCGAACATGCTGGTGATCGATCCCGACGAATGCATCGATTGCACGCTTTGCGTGGCGGAATGCCCGGTCGAAGCCATCTACGCTGAGGATGATGTGCCGGAGAACCAGCGCGCATTCCTGCAATTGAATGCAGAGCTTGCCAAAGCATGGCCGGTGCTTACCGAAAAGAAGGACGCGCCGGCCGACGCTGACGAGTGGAAGGACAAGAGCGACAAGATCGACCTGCTGGAGCGCTGAGCCAGGCCCGAACAGCAACTTGTTCCCGTCCGTCGCGCCACTTTCCGAGGCCAAGTCATGCGGGCGGACCTGACAGAAAAGCTCGAAAGCGGCGCGACACTCCTGACGCCCAATCGCCGCCTCGCCCTGCATCTGAAGCGCGAATTCGACGAGGCGCAGTTCGCGGCGGGCCGCGCCGTGTGGCCCACCGCCGACATCCTGCCCTGGACCGCCTGGCTTGAGCGCGCATACGAAGATGCGCTCCACTCCCGGCTCGCACCCGAACTTCCGTTGTTGCTGAGTTCCTCCCAGGAACTCGCGTTGTGGGAAACGGCGATCCGCGATTCCGAATTTTCCAGGACGCTGCTGTCTCCCTCTTCCGCGTCATCCGACTGCCGTGAAGCATGGCGGCTGGTGCATGCCTGGCGCTTGAGATCACGCCTCGACCGTGCCGAAGCGAACGAGGACGCCAGGGCCTTCCTCGACTGGGCGGCACGTTACGAGCGGGCCTGCTCAAAGGGGCGCTACACCGATGCTTCCAGGCTTGCCGACGTGGTTGCGCCCTTGTTGGCGAGCCCTGCAATCGACAAGTCCCGCGTGCTCCTCACCTTTGGTTTCGACGTCACGACACCGCAGCAGCGCGATTGCCTTGCGGCACTCGCCGCGACCGGCGTGACGATTGAGCCGGTGGAAACGCAAAGGCATCCGTCTGGAGCGGTGCGCATGGGATTTGTGTCCGCGCGCGATGAGCTGCAGGCCTGCGCACGCTGGGCGCGCGCCAGGCTGGAGCAGAATCCGGCCGCGCGCATCGGCGTGGTGGTGCCGGAATTCTCGCAGCGCCTCGATCTGGTGCGCCGGCAGTTCAGTTCCGTCATGCAACTGGACTACAGCTTGCCCGGGGCCGGGGGCGATGCGCTTCCATTCAACATATCCCTCGGTGTTGCGCTCAGTTCCTATCCGCTGGTGCACGATGCGCTGCTGCTGCTCGAATTGTCCGGACGGGAGATTGAATTCGCGCGGGTGAGCCGGCTGATCCGGTCTTCATTCATCGCAGCGGCAGACTCCGAACTACCCACGCGTGCGCGCGTAGATGCCGATCTGCGGCGCCGCGCGCCGGTTTCACTTTCCCTCGATACGCTATTGCGCCTGATGAGCGGGCCAAACGCCCCCCGCGCGCCGATCCTGTTGCAACGCCTGTCGCAGCTTGCTGATTTCCGCAAAGCCGAATTGTTCGGGGCGAAGCTCCCGTCCGAGTGGGCCAAAGCCATGTCGCAGGCCCTGTCCGTCGCCGGATTTCCGGGAGAGCGGGTCCTGGATTCCCGCGAATACCAGACGCTGAAGAAATGGCATGAAGTCGTCGCCGATTACGCCACGCTCGATCGCGTTGCCGGCCGCATGGGCTATGGGCAGGCCTGCGCACGCTTGTCGCGAATGGCCGGCGACGCGCTGTTCCAGCCCGAAGCGGCGGATGTGCCGATCCAGATCCTGGGCGTGCTGGAATCGAACCACCTGCAGTTTGACCATCTCTGGGTGACGGGCCTGACCGAGGACGCGTGGCCGATCCCGCTGCGGCCCAATCCCTTCGTGCCGATCCGCCTGCAAAGGGAGGCCGGCATTCCACAAGCCGATGCCGCAGCCTCGCTCGAACTGGACCGGCGCATCACAAACGGCTGGCTGGCTGCCGCGCCTGAAGTCATGATGAGCCATCCACAACGGGAAGACGATCGCGAGATCCTGCCCAGCCCGCTCATCGCCAGCCTGGCCGCGGCAAAGCCCGAAGACCTGTCGTTGCCGGGGCTCATCACCTTGCGTGATGCGATCAATCTCTCGGCCAATGTCGAGAGCATCGTGGATGCCCATGCGCCGGCGCTCGAAATTTCCAGCGTGCACGACGGCGGGACAATGGTGTTCCGCGACCAGGCGGCTTGCCCGTTCCGCGCCTTTGCGCGGCATCGCCTCGGCGCGGAAGGGCTCGAGAATCCACAACCGGGACTCGATGCAAGGGATCGCGGAACCCTGTTGCATGCCGTGCTCGCCGCTGCCTGGAAAACCATTCGCGGCAAACGACAGCTCGACGCCATGACGGAGCAGGACATCGACGCACTGCTGGAGTTATGTGCCGCCGAGGCGATCGCGAGGATCAACCGGCGGCGCGGCGAAGCCCTGTCCGACCGCTTTTCGGCACTGGAAAAGGCGCGCCTTGTCGCGCTGGGCAAAGCCTGGCTCGCCTTCGAAAAGCAGCGCGGCGATTTCAGCGTTTCACGCATCGAACAGAAAACGCCCATGGCCTTCGGCGGGGTGACGGTGAACGTCACGCTCGACCGCATGGACGAACTTGCCAGCGGCGGCCATGCCATCATCGATTACAAAACCGGCAATGCATCGGTTTCCGGCTGGCTGGGGCCGAGGCCGGATGAGCCCCAGGTTCCGCTGTATGCGCTGGGCAGCGGTGAGGATATTGCAGCAGCGGCATTCGCGATCGTGAAAGCGGGGGCGGTGGAATTCCGCGGTGTCGCGCGGGAAACCGGCCTGCTGCCCGGGGTGAAGACGATATCGGAACAGAAGGCCGCTATGGCCAAACAGTATGCGGATTGGCGGGCGCTGCTTTCCGGATGGCAGATCGAGCTCGAAGAACTCGGCAGGAGCTTCGCTTCAGGCGAGGCGCAGGTCGATCCGAAGCGGGGCGATCGCACCTGTGAATTCTGCGACCTGCATTCGATCTGCCGCATCAACGAGCGGGCCGCCGAGCTTTACCTGGACGAAGGCGGCAACGAAGATGAATAAGGCCGGACTCGCGCCCGATTTCAGCGAACGCGAACAGGCGCTGGACGCTTCTCGTTCGTTCATCGTGCAGGCGCCGGCGGGCTCCGGCAAAACCGAACTGCTCATCCAGCGCTTTCTGGTGCTGCTGTCGACGGTGCAGCGGCCTGAAGAAATCACCGCCATCACGTTTACGCGCAAGGCCGCTGCGGAAATGCGCCGGCGGGTCATCGCGGCGCTGGCTGCCGCGCACAATCCGCAGCCGCCTGCTGAGCCGCATGAAGCCTCGACCTGGCGGCACGCGCGCAAGGCGCTCGAGCAGGACGAAAAACTCGGCTGGAAACTGCAGGAGAGCGCATCGCGGCTGCGCATCCAGACCATCGATTCACTGAGCGCTTCGCTCACCCGGCAGATGCCGGTGCTGTCCCGGTTCGGCGCCCAGCCGGAAAGCGTCGAGGACGCGGGAGCCCTGTTCCGCGAGGCTGCGCGCAACACGCTAGCCGTACTGGAGATCGCGGACAGTGCGGCAGCACATGTGGCGGTGCTGCTTTCCCACCTGGACAACAATGCTGCGGTCGCAGAGGAACTGCTCGCCGGCATGCTGGCGCGGCGCGACCACTGGATCCCGAACGTGGTCGGCATGCCGGACCGGGAATCGCTGGAAGCGGCGCTGGCCGGCGTGCTGCGCGAAGCGATCCGCAATGTCACAGCGCTGATGCCGGATGAGGCGGCGACCGAGCTGCTCGAACTTGCGGCCTACGCCGCGGACAACCTCGCGGCTGCCGGCGCAGTGATGCCGATCAATGCCTGCGCGGGCCTGACAATGCTTCCCGCGGAAGACGAGGATGGATTTCCAGCCTGGCAGGGGTTGGTGGAACTGGTATTGACCGGATCCGGCGACTGGCGCAAGACCGTCAATGTCAGGCAGGGATTTCCCCCTGGTACGGATGCCGCCACCAAGGCGCGGGCGCAGTCGTTCAAGCAGCGCCATGCTGCGCTGATTGCTCAGATGTCGCAGTGCGAAAGCCTGCTCGACGCGCTGGCCCTGCTGAGGATCGTGCCGCCACCGCGTTACAGCGATGCCCAATGGCATCTGCTGGGCGCCATCGAGAACCTGCTGCCGCGGGCCGTCGCCGAACTGAAGCTGGTGTTCGCCTCGCACGGCCAGGCCGATTTTGTCGAGATCGCCCAGGGTGCACTGGCGGCACTCGGCACCGAGGACGCGCCCACCGACCTGCTCCTGTCCTTCGACTATCGCATCCGCCACATCCTCGTCGATGAATTTCAGGACACCTCGTTCACCCAATTCGAATTGCTCAAGCTGCTGACGGCCGGCTGGCAGCCTGATGACGGACGTACGTTGTTCGTGGTCGGCGATCCCATGCAATCGATCTACCGCTTCCGGCAGGCGGAGGTCGGGCTGTTCCTGCGGGCGCGCAGGCAGGGCATCGGTCCGGTCGAGCTCGAACCGCTGACGCTGTCAGCCAATTTCCGTTCGCAGTCGGGCATCGTCGAATGGGTCAACGTAGCTTTCTCCAGGATCATGCCTGCAAGGGAAAGCGTCATCGCAGGCGCCGTGCCCTACACCCATTCGCAAGCCGTGCATCCCGCTGAGGATGAGGCCGTGCGGGTGCATGCGTTTTTCGAAGCGGACGCTGAGGCGGAAGCGGTGCGAGTCTCGGATCTCATCCGGGAGGCCCAGGCACGGATGCCCGGCGGCACGATTGCCGTGTTGGTGCGCGGACGTGGACATTTGCAGGCGATCGTGCCGCGATTGAAGCTGCGGGGGCAGCGATTCCGTGCCATCGAAATTGAGCCACTGGGCCACCGGCAGGTCGTGCAGGACCTGCTCTCGCTGACCCGCGCGCTGTCGCACGGAGCCGACCGTACTGCATGGCTCGCCGTGTTGCGGGCACCCTGGTGCGGCCTCACGCTTGCGGACCTGTGTGCGATTCTCGAAGGCGAGTTTGCAAGCACGGTCTGGGAACTGATGGCCGACGCGGAACGCATCGAACGCATGGGCGTGGATGGCCGCATGCGCATGGCGAGGGTTCACGAGGTCCTGGCGAAATGCCTCGGCAACAGGGCGCGCGGCAGCCTGCGTGATGCTGTCGAGGGCGCATGGCTGGCGCTGGGCGGCCCGGCCTGCGTGGAGGAAGTCACCGACCTCGAGGATGCGGAAATCTTCCTGCAGTACCTGGAGGAGTCGGAAGAGGCGGGCGCGATAACAGACATTGCGGCATTCGAAGACGGCATCGCCAGGCTTTTCGCGTTGCCCGATCTCGACGCCACGGATTCTGACCCGCAGATCCTCACCATCCACAAGGCCAAGGGCCTGGAGTTCGATACCGTGATCGTCCCCGGGCTCGGCAGGAAGCCCAGGCATGCCGATCCGAGCCTGTTCCTGTGGACCCGCCGTGTCAGGGTCGGGGACGATGATGGCGCGGAATTGCTGATCGCCCCGATCAAGCAGACCGGCGCAGAGGGAGACCGGATATACGACTACCTTGCACACCTGGAGCGCGAGCGGGAACGCTACGAGCAGGCGCGGCTGCTGTATGTTGCCGCGACGCGCGCCAAAAAACGGCTGCATCTGCTGGGGCATGTGCAAACCAAAATCGTGGAAGACGCCGTTGAGATTCGCCCACCGGCCCAGGATTCCCTACTCGATACGCTGTGGCCTGCGGTCGCTAAAATCTTTGAGGACGCAGCGGCCTCGATGGCCGCTACCGAGCTTGTTGCATCGGGGACGCGACAAGGTCCACAACCGGGTGTAGACCAGAAATTGCGGCGCCTTCCCGCGAGGTGGTCGCTGCCGGCCTATCCACCCGCCGTGGAATGGAATGCTCCCGCAGAGGTCGAGGGCGCAGGCGAGGATATCGAGTTCTCCTGGGTCGGCGAATCGGCGCGGCACATCGGCAGCGTCGTGCATCGCTGGCTGCAACGCATTGCCGAGGATGAAATGCGCGGCTGGGATCGTGCCCGTGTCGCGGGAATGCGCAAAGCCTTTCACGACGAGTTGGGAATGCGCGGCATTCCGGAAGCCGATCTCGACGCGGCGGCTGCGCGCGTTGCCGCCGCACTCGCAAATTCCCTGGAAGACGAACGCGGCCGCTGGCTGCTGGGTCCGCAGGCGCAGGCGCAAAACGAGTTCCGTGTCACCGCGTTGATCGATGGCGAGCGGCGCAACCTGGTCATCGACCGCACTTTCGTCGATTCGGCCGGCCGGCGCCGCATCGTTGACTACAAGACAAGCAGCCACGAGGGCGCCGGCGTCGAAGACTTCCTCGACCAGGAACGCGAACGCTATCGCGCGCAGCTCGAGCGCTACGCGGTCGCCCTGGCCGTCGATGAGTCGGAGCTCGGACTTTACTTCCCGCTTTTGTCGGGTTGGCGCGAGTGGAAAAAAGGCGATTGAATGGCACGCTGAGTCAGCAATCCTTCACCGCAGGCGCCCGGCGTTTCACCCTGCCTTTGCGGTAGGGGTCGGCGGGTAAACGGCGGAACTGCATGTCCGAAAATGGCTAGCGCCGCCCTCCGGCAACAGGCAACATGCTGGCCATGGACCTCGATTTTGAAAGTTCTTACCAGGCGCTGAGCAGCCGCGATTCGCGTTTCGACGGCCTGCTCTACGTGGGCGTGGCATCCACCGGCATCTACTGCCGCACCGTCTGCAACTCGCGCCGTCCGCTGCGCAGGAACTGCACCTTCTACGGCAATCGCGCGGCGGCGGAGCAGGCCGGTTTCCGCCCCTGCCTGCGTTGCCGGCCGGAGCTCGCGCCGGGCAATGCGCTGGTCGATTCACGCAACCGCCTTGCGGTCGTGCTGTCGCGCCGGATAGAGGAGGGCGCGCTGAACGAGATGGATGTGCCGGCACTGGCGGCGGAAATGGGCATCAGCGACCGCCACCTGCGGCGCGTGATCCAGGATGAATTTGGTGTCTCACCGAACAAGTTGCTGGAGACCCAGCGCCTGCTCACCGCGAAGCTGCTGCTTACCGATACCGCGCTGCCGATCACGGAAGTTGCGTTCGCCAGCGGGTTTTCCAGCCTGCGCCGTTTCAACGATGCGTTCAAGGTCAACTACCGGCTAAACCCCACGCAGTTCCGCCGCGGCTCGGGCGCGGCGAAAGCGGGCAGTCCTTTCGTTTTTCATCTTGCTTACAGGCCGCCGCTGGATTGGGATGGCCTGCTCAATTTCCTTTCGCGGCGCCTTTATGCCGGCGTGGAAGCGATTCGCGATGACAGCTATCTGCGCACGGTGAGGCTTGGCGGCCGCACAGGCTGGATCCGGGTGCGGCCGGGAAAAAATCGCAACGCGGTTTGCGTCGAGTTGTCGCCGGAGCTCGGCCGCGCGATTCCTTCCGTGCTCATGCGCGTGCGGCGTTTGTTCGACCTCGGCGCAGAACCTGAGCGCATCTCGACGCGCCTGGGCAAGATCGCCCTCAAGTGCCCCGGCATGCGCCTGCCCGGTGCCTTTGACGGATATGAAATCGCCATTCGCGCGGTGCTGGGCCAGCAAATCAGCGTAAAGGCGGCGACAACGATTGCCGGCCGCTTTGCCGCTGCTTACGGCGAACCGGTGCAGATGCCTTTCCCTGATCTCCAGTTCCTGATGCCCACTGCGGAGCGCGTTGCAAAGGTGAGTGAATCCACCATGATGAGAATCGGCGTGACCGCGGCGCGGGCGCGCACGTTGCTGGGCGTCTCGAAAGCCATGGAAAAAGCACCGAACCTGCTCGAGCCCGGCGCGGACGTGGAAGCCGCCATGGCCCGCATCAAGGCATTGCCCGGCATCGGCGAATGGACCGCCCAATACCTGGGGATGCGCGCCTTCTCGTGGCCGGATGCGTTCCCGGCCACCGACCTGGGCATCCGCAAGGCGCTAGGTCTGGAAGACGAGCGCAGGATCATCGCGCATGCGGAAGGCTGGCGGCCGTGGCGCGGCTATGCGGCCATGCACCTGTGGAGAACCCTGGCATGAACACGTTCCATACTTTCTATGAAAGCCCGGTCGGTCCGCTGCTGCTGATGTCCGATGGCGCAGCGCTGACCGGCCTGCATACCGAGAGCGACAAGTATCGTCCGAAAATCCGACCGGACTGGATCGAGGACGAGGGCGCAGTCCCGTTCGCCCGTGTGAAGGCGCAATTGCACGACTACTTCGAGGGGCGCCTGACCGGGTTCGACCTGCCATTGAATCCGCAGGGGACGGCGTTCCAGATGCGGGTATGGAAGCAGTTGTGCGGCATTCCTTTCGGCGCAACCATTTCCTACGGCGAACTGGCCCGGCGCATTGGCAACCCGAACGCTTCGCGCGCCGTCGGCATGGCCAATTCCCGCAACCCGATTTCCATCATCGTTCCCTGCCATCGGGTGATCGGCGCCGACAATTCGCTCACCGGTTATGCCGGCGGGCTGGACCGCAAACGGCTGTTGCTGGCGCATGAAGCCAGCACCAAGGTAACGAGGTACAAGGATCGAGGTGCGAGTCAGGGCCAAACAGCCCTTGATCTGTAGTCGGGACAGGAAGGCAATAAGGTGAAAGTGAAAGGCGGGTTCGTAAGCCTGCCGCACCTGCTTTCACCTTTCCGCTTTAACCTTTCGGCTTCTTGTCGCGCTCTCGCGAGACAAGTCGGGCAAGTCTCGACAAGCGCCGATCTCCAACCCCCTGTTCCTCAAGGCTGTGCGCGGTCTGCGCCAGGTAGTCCGCGCAACTGCCATAGGCGCCGTGCGCCTTCAGCGCGATGGATACGATATTCTCGTCCTCGAGCCGGCCGGCGTAGCCCGGCCGGGCGCGGTTGACGACGAAGGCGATGGCCCGCACCGTCGCATCTCCGATGTCGGCATTGATCCATTTCGGCATGTAGGTCCCTGCGACCATTTCGCGCCGCCACAGGATGGCCAGTTCTTCCTCGAATCTGCGGTCGTGCAACCGGTAGGCGACGCCGTGGCAGGAACCGCCGCGGTCCAGCGCCAGCACCAGTCCGGGGACGTCCGGCGTGCCGCGGTTGACCCTGGACCAGATGTAGAAGCCACGGTGCCAGCCGCGAACCCGCGCCCAGCGTCGCTCGGCATAGTCCATCAGCGGGTTCCAGATCAATGAGCCGTAGCCGAACACCCAGATGGGTTTGCCTTTCGGGTGGATCGACAGGGTGGCGGCGAGCGAAGCGGCGACATCCTCGTCGGACATCAACAGGTGCCCGTGGCCGGCGTCGCGCACCGCCTGGCGCACGCCGTCCCTTTCCAGCATCGAGCGATCGACCTTTGTCACCGCGATTCCATTTCCGCCAAAGACTGCATGTTGCCATGAAGCGCTGCCCAATCAGAATATCTGCTAATGTTTTCGTCACGCCGCTGCCAGGCGCAGGCAAAACGGGACGAGGATGAGACCGGATATGGGTGCAGGGCCGTGGCCGCTGGTTATGCGCCTGCTCGAGCGGATGCTGCTCGGATTGTGCGTGGCCTTGCTCGCGGCCTGTGCTCATCAAACCGTCGCTACGCAGGCGCCGCCGGTTTCTGTGGCCGGCACCGGGGTGCCTTACGCGGGTTTTGCCGTGGGCGAGAATCCGGCAGGCGGCGCGGTCGTGATCGACACGATCGCAGGGCCGGCCGCGCTGGCGGGGCTTCTGCCTGGCGACCGCATCGACGCCGCAGCCGGCGAGCCCGTCGGAGCGGCCCGGCTCCTTGAAATCATCCGGTTGTCCACGCCGGGCACGCGATTGCCGCTGCGGGTGATCCGCGATACACAAGTCCTCGAGTTGGATCTTGTCGTGGGCGACCGCGAGACATGGGCGTCGCCTTCATCGTGGCCTTCGAGGGTTTCTTACGTTGATGCAGGTGCCCGGACAGCGCTTGTCTGGCTGGACGAGGTGATCGCCAGGGCCGCGTCTGCCGCCCCCGCACTGGCGCCGGTGAACGATCGCATCGATCGCATGTTCGACGAACTTGCCCGCAATGGAACGGGATACAACAGGCTTTCGCTGAACCGCCTGGCGCTTGCCGATCCCGGCACGCTGATCGAATGGGAACACCGCCTCGTACAGGACATGGATCCGGCGGGGGAGGTGCGCTCGCAAGTGGTGCCCATGCTGTGCAAAGTCCTGGACCTCGATTGCGGCCTGCTTGCGCATGATTCGCCCGACGGTGCCGGCACGCGATTGCTTGCGGAATTTTCCGCATCGATAGCCGTCGCCAATCGGCGGGTGCGGGCGGCGTTTGCCCAGGCTGGGCCGCGGGCGGCGCTGCTCGCGGATCTGCGCTATCTGCTCGAGCAGACCGCCGAGAAGCGCACGCTGCTGGACCGGCCGCAGGCGATCCGCGGAATCCGCGCGATGCAAATGAGCCGCCGTGTGAACTCCGCGGCCGTGCTGGAAGCCTTTGGCCTGCTTATCGACAATGCCGCGCGTCCGCCGGTGGTGCCCGCTGCCGGGCGCCGCGAACCACCCAAAGCGCTGGCCGCCCTGGTGACAGGAGACATACTCGACTATGAAGAGGTCGATGGCGGCTACGTGGTCATGGGCGGTCCCGGCCCGAACCGGTATCGCATGGAGCGCCTGTTCGCGGTGATCGATACCGGCGGCGACGACCGCTATGTTTGGGGTGAGGGCGCGCCCCTCGAAACACAGACAGTGATCGACCTCCAGGGCAACGACAGTTATGAAGCCCGCATTGGCGGACCCGGCGCGGGCTGGCTTGGCGCCGCACTCCTGATCGACATGGCGGGCGACGATCGTTATGCGAGCTCGCTTGGCGGCTGCGGTGCCGGAGCGTTCGGTTTTGGTTTGTTGTACGACGCTGCCGGCGCCGACACTTACCGCTGCGATGCCTGGTCCAGCGGCGCGGGCATCTACGGAGGCGGTGTGTTGATCGATGCCGGCGATGGTTGGGATGCCTACCTTTCGCAGAGCCTCAGCCAGGGTGTCGGCGGGCCGGGAGGTGCGGGCGTTCTGGTCGACGCCGGCGGCGAGGATCTCTACCGCGCGAATGGTCCGGTGCCATCAGCGTATGACACACCAGCGGTGTTCATGAGCTTCAGCCAGGG
>JBKJUC010000229.1:0-2996 GCA_046590325.1 Burkholderiales bacterium
ATCTGACTCGTGAGGAAACCCGCGCGCTCTATCAATTCCCTGACCAATGCCCGGAGTGCCAGTCGGAGGCGGTGGCGGAGGAGGGGGAAGTCGATGTGCGGTGCACCGGCGGCTTGATCTGCCCCGCGCAACGCATTGAAAGATTAAAACATTTCGTCAGTCGCGGGGCGATGGACATCGACGGCTTGGGCGAAAAGAGCATCGTGGAGTTCGTTGGTCTCGGCTGGCTCCACGGACCGGCCGACATCTTTCGTCTCAAAATGCACCGCGACGCCCTCGTCGGGCGCGAAGGGTGGAAGGATAAATCGGTCGACAACCTCATCGCCGCGATCGAGGCGCGCAAGGGGTTCGATCCGGCGCGCTTCCTGTTCGGTCTCGGGATTCGCCACGTCGGCGCGGTGACGGCCAAGGATCTGTTGAAGGCGTTCGGGACGGTCGAGGCACTTCAGCAAGCGGCGACGGGGGAGGGGGCGTTGTTGGGGGAAGGATTTGGGGCCGAGCTGTCGGCGGTCGAAGGCGTCGGCCCGGTGGTCGCCGAAGCGCTCGCCGACTTCTTCCACGAACCGCATAATCGCGAAGCACTCGCCGACTTGCTTGAAGTCGCCGCGCCCGCCGCCTTCGTCTCGACGTCGCGCGAAACCGCCTGGAGCGGCAAGACCATCGTCTTCACCGGCACGCTCGAAACCATGAGTCGCGACGAAGCCAAGGCGCAGGCCGAACGGTTGGGCGCGCGCGCCGCTGGATCGGTCTCGGCGAAAACCGACCTTGTCGTGGCGGGCCCGGGTGCGGGGTCGAAGCTCAACAAAGCGACGGAACTTGGCGTGCCCGTGGTGAGCGAAGCTGAGTGGGCGGCGATCGTGGCCGCGGCGTGAGATGATTGGTCATCTCGCGCTTGCGCTTGCACTCCAACTGCTCGTGGTCGCGGCGACTCGCAGCTGGTGGGCCGGGGCCTTCGCCGCCGTCGCCTGGGCGATATCGCGCGAGCTTACCCAGGCCGAATATCGCTGGATCGAGCATCATGGCGGCGGCCTTCGCGCCAACATGCCGTGGTGGGGAGGATTCGACCCGATCGTGTGGCAAAACGCCGATCCGTGGCTCGATTGGCTCGCCCCGACGGTGTTTGCGGCGGGAATCGCGCTGGCCGCGACCTGGAAGTCCCGCCGGGCCGCGCCATAACCAGGCGCTTACGTTCCTAAGTTCACTAAAGTCTCCGGGAGCCCTACCATTTCCACGGCCCTGGCGGGCGCTCCTCAATTCTTCAATTGGCCCGACAATGAGAAAGAGCGAAGCCATTATCGCACGCCCGTTTGGCTGTAGGACAGCGAAAAGAGGCGCATGTCGGCTATGGGTGGAAAGCGGACATCAACCGCCAACTAGGACGCCTTCTTGCGGATGAAAGCTGAGCGTTGTCCGCAATGGGTCGAAAGCGCCACGCCTTTCTAAGACTAGTGGAGCAAAATGCGTAGCGCCGCTTGTCTTCGCTTTCGGCGCCACGCATAGTTCGCGTCGGGGGGTTCAGCCGATGCCGTATCGCCACGCGTGGCTTTACCTGATGGCGCTTGTAGCGGCTACCCTCCTGGCGTTTTGGCCGAGCTATTTTTCGAGACTGGCGGAAACATCGTGGGAGTTCCACGTGCACGGCATCACAGCTGGGCTGTGGATCGTCATGCTGCTGGCCCAAAGCTGGACTATTCATCATGGTGGTATGAGGGCGCATCGCGTCGTCGGTCGCTCGAGCCTGCTGCTGTTCCCTGCTTTTATCGCGGGCAATGTGTTGCTGTCCGTTGGGTTCGCTGAGCAATTCGTGGAGCGGGCTTCCGAATTTCATATCCAATATGCCCCACGTCTGGCGCTGAGCGACTTTGTATCGGTCGTGGGTGTCGGCTGGTTCTATTTTCATGCGCTGAAGTGGCGGCACCAGGTTCACCTCCACGCGCGCTATATGCTAGTCACGCCGATCTTTCTCCTAGGGCCCATCTTCGGCCGAATCCTGGGGAGATACGGTCCGCTCGCGATCGCCAGCGATGCCGAGCTTTATCGGTTTGCCGAAGCCTTGCGCCTTGTTGCTCTGGCGACAATCATCGGGCTGTTCCTGCTCTACCGTGCCGAGCGCAAGCACGGGAGGCCCTACCTCGAAGCGGCGCTATTTGTCGCGCTTCAGGCAGTACTGATGGACACGCTCGGCGTGTGGAAGCCGTGGGCAGTATTCTATGCGAACTTTGCCAATGCCTCGGAGACGGTTCTCTCGCTCGGCTCCATGGCCGCGGCGACGCTGATTGCTTACGCCGGTTGGCGCATTGGCATGCGCCGCCCGTCTAAACGGCCGATCAAGGCTTCTGAGGCCCGCGTCTAGCACCCTTCGCCTCCGCTGCTGTTCGGTGCCGTTCCATCGGTAATCCTGAGCGGCGAACACCAACGTCCGCAATGGGTCGGAAACCGCCTGTCAGCACCAGCGAGGTGCTCAGCTTCGGCCGGCACTGATGTCCAAGTCACTGGCATTCGCACAGCTACGCGCACACGCATTCGCGCTGGCGCTCGCAGTCGAAAAGCGCCTCGCCTTAACTCGACAGCATGGACCGCGGGTCGAGTCCGGATGGGCAGTGGTCGAAGGTGACTGGAATACCGTGCGCCTCGAGCAAGGCCGCGATCTGGCGCTGGCGCATCTGGAAGCGGACGAAGCCGCGTTCGATTCGCACTGATTCTGCGTTTCGCATTTCTTCTGGCTGCAATGCCAGCCATGCGTCGTCGTCGAGCATCGCGATGCGGGCCTGGCCATCCACCAGGTGCACCATCGGTTCCGGCGGCTGGTCCAGCCAGCATTCCTGGCCCGGGGCCAGCAGCGCGGTTTCAAGCACCGGCCATAGCGCGCCCAGTCCAAAATTTTCGTATTGCATGGCGATCATCGCCGCCAGGTCGTGCACGGTGAGGTAGCGCGCGTGTTCGATGGTGGCGCCGAAGGCGTCCTGCGCCAGCAGCGCGGTGTCGGCGCCGGCCAT
>JBKJUC010000036.1:0-18180 GCA_046590325.1 Burkholderiales bacterium
ATTCCTTCGCTGCAATGGGGGCCGATGACGATGGGCTTCAACCTGCCCGCGCAGGGACTTCCCGGGAATATTGCGATCGGCGATAGGGTCACGTTTGAAATTCGTGACACCGGAGGCGGCCTGTTCGAGATTGTCCGGATCTCCCCGGCTGCGCCCGCACCCGACGGTCCCATGCAATCCGATGCGAAAAAAGGCGGAGTGGACGATATGAAGGCGCCGAAGAAATGATCGCCAAACTGATTCGCTGGTCGATCGCCAACCGCTTCCTGGTGCTGCTTGCCACGCTGATGCTTTCCGGATGGGGCATATGGTCGCTATCCAGAACGCCGCTCGACGCGATCCCCGATCTCTCGGACGTGCAAGTCATCATCCGCACCACTTATCCGGGCCAGGCACCGCAGATCGTCGAGAACCAGATCACTTATCCGCTCACCACGACCATGCTGTCGGTACCTGGGGCGAAGACGGTACGCGGGTATTCATTCTTCGGCGATTCTTTCGTCTACATTCTGTTCGAAGACGGCACCGACCCCTACTGGGCGCGTTCCCGCGTGCTCGAATACCTCAACCAGGTGCAGGCGCGTCTGCCAACGCAGGCCAAAACCGCGCTGGGGCCCGATGCCACCGGCGTGGGCGGGATTTACGAGTACGCGCTGGTGGACCGCTCCGGAAAAATGGACTTGTCGCAACTGCGCGCACTGCAGGACTGGTTTCTCAAATACGAACTGAAGGCTGTGCCGAACGTGTCGGAAGTGGCAAGCATCGGGGGCATGGTGCGGCAATACCAGATCGTGCTCGACCCGGACAAGCTGCGCGCTTACAACATCGCGCATGGCAAGGTGGTCGAAGCCGTGCGCAAAGCCAACCAGGAAACCGGCGGTTCGGTACTCGAGCTGGGTGAAGCGGAATACATGGTGCGGGCTTCGGGGTATCTGCAATCGCTTGAAGACTTCCGCAAGATTCCGCTGACCACGACCGATGCCGGTGTATCCGTTCGGCTGGGCGACGTGGCGCGCATCCAGATCGGGCCCGAAATGCGGCGCGGCATTGCCGAGTTGAACGGCGAAGGCGAAGTCGCCGGCGGCGTCATCGTGATGCGCTCGGGCAAGAACGCGCTGGAAACCATAGATGCAGTAAAGACCAAGCTGGAGAAACTGAAACCCGGCCTGCCGCCAGGCGTGGAGATCATTCCGGTCTACGACCGGTCGAGCCTGATCAAACGCGCGGTAAAGAATCTCGAAGAAAAGCTGATCGAGGAGTTCATCGTCGTTGCGCTCGTCTGCGTGCTGTTTCTGTTTCATTTTCGCTCCGCCTTTGTCGCGATCATCTCCCTTCCCCTGGGAATCCTTGCTGCCTTCACTGTCATGTATTACCAGGGGGTGAACGCCAACATCATGTCGCTGGGCGGCATTGCGATCGCAGTCGGTGCCATGGTCGATGCGGCGGTGGTGATGATCGAGAACGCCCACAAGCACATCGAAGCATGGAACCACGCCCATCCCGGCGAGACCCTGCAGGGTGAGGCCCACTGGCGGGTAATCGGCGACGCGGCCGCCGAAGTCGGGCCGGCGCTGTTCTTCTCGCTGTTGATCATCGTGCTGTCGTTCATTCCGGTGTTCACGCTGGAAGCGCAGGAGGGACGGCTTTTTTCCCCGCTTGCCTTTACCAAGACCTACACCATGGCGGCAGCGGCGGGCCTCGCGGTAACGCTGATTCCGGTGTTGATGGGTTATCTCATCCGCGGGCGCATCCCGGCCGAGCAAAAGAATCCGCTGAATCGATTTCTGATTGCGCTCTATCGCCCCCTGCTCAACGGCGTGCTGCGCTTTCCCGGGACAACCTTGTTCGCCGCAATCGTCATGGCGGGGATCACCGTCTGGCCCATGAGCCGTCTGGGCGGTGAGTTCATGCCGCCGCTCGACGAAGGTGACCTGCTCTATATGCCTTCCGCACTGCCGGGCATATCCGCCGGCAAGGTCGCGGAAGTGTTGCAACAGACCGACCGGCTGATCAAGACCGTGCCGGAAGTCGCCAGTGTGTTCGGAAAGGCAGGCCGCGCGGAAACCGCCACGGACCCCGCGCCATTGGAAATGCTCGAGACCACGATCCAGTTCAAGCCCCGCGATCAGTGGCGGCCAGGCATGACCACAGACAAACTGGTCGAAGAACTGGATCGTATCGTCAAGGTGCCCGGGCTCTCCAATATCTGGGTGCCGCCCATCCGCAACCGCATCGACATGCTGGCCACCGGCATCAAGAGTCCGGTCGGCGTAAAGGTGTCCGGAATGAGCCTGGCGGAAATCGTCCGCATCACCGCCGAGGTCGAGCGCCTGGTGAAACAAGTGCCGGGCGTGTCGTCGGCGCTGGCCGAACGGCTGACCGGTGGCCGTTACGTGGACGTGAAGATCGATCGTGACGCGGCGGCGCGCTATGGAATGAACATCGCCGATGTGCAAGGCATCGTCTCCGCGGCGATCGGTGGCGACAATATCGGCGAGACGGTCGAGGGACTGCAACGCTTCCCGATCAACATCCGCTATCCGCGCGAAAATCGCGATTCTCTCGAGAAGCTGCGTCAGCTATCGGTACTCACCGATCGCGGCGCGCAGATCCGTCTCGGCGACGTTGCCGCGATCCAGATCAACGATGGCCCACCGATGTTGAAGAGCGAGAATGCCCGGCTGTCGGGCTGGGTTTACATCGACATTCGCGGGCGCGATCTCAGTTCGGCGGTTCGCGACATGCAGCAGGCCGTGGAAAAAGAGGTGAAACTGCCCGCCGGATACTCCATCTCATGGTCCGGCCAGTTCGAATTTCTCGAGAGGGCGACGGCAAAACTGAAAATCGTAGTGCCGGCGACACTGCTCATCATCTTCGTGCTGCTGTACCTGACCTTCAAGCGCTTCGACGAAGCCTTCCTGATCATGGCCACATTGCCGTTTGCCCTGGCGGGAGGCATCTGGCTGCTGTGGTTGCTCGGGCACAATCTTTCGGTCGCGAGCGCGGTGGGCTTCATCGCTCTTGCCGGCGTGGCGGCGGAATTCGGCGTCATCATGCTGCTGTACCTGAAGCACGCCTGGGATGCGCGTCTGGCGGCGGGCAAGACCAGCGAGGCCGACCTGCTCGACGCCATCCGCGAAGGTGCGGTGCTGCGGGTCCGTCCAAAGGCCATGACGGTGGCGGTGATCATCGCCGGGCTTTTGCCCATCATGTTTGGCACCGGCACCGGGTCTGAAGTCATGCAGCGCATAGCGGCGCCGATGGTGGGCGGGATGATTACCGCGCCGCTGCTGTCGATGTTCGTGGTGCCTGCCGTGTACCTTCTCCTGCGTCGCTCGCGGCGGAAAACGAGCACATCCTGAACAGGCCGCAAGGGTGCCGTAGTCTTGAGTTATCATTTGTCCATGGATAACTGCTGCGAAGACAAGGCTTGTGCGATCGATGCGCTGAGGGGGCGTCAGTCGGCGACTCTGAAGGCTGTCCTGGGCATCAACGCGGTCATGTTCGTGGTGGTGCTGGCGGCCGGCCTGATGGCGAGCTCGACGGCATTGTTGTCCGATTCCCTCGACAATCTCGGCGATGCCCTGACCTATGCGGTCAGTCTGTACGCCGTTTCGCGCGGCGCCCGGATCAAGGCCCGCGTCGCGCTGTTCAAGGGCTCGCTGATTCTGCTCGCCGGCGTCGCCGTGCTGGGCCAAGTCGTTTACAAGCTCGCATTCCCCGTCGTGCCGGTCTTCGAGACCATGGGCGTGATCAGCGTGGTTGCGCTGGCTGCCAACGGCCTCTGCCTTCTGCTGTTGACCCGCCATCGTCACGACGACATCAACATGAGTTCGGTCTGGGAGTGCTCGCGCAACGACATCGCTTCCAACATCGCGGTTGGCATTGCGGCGATCGGCGTGTGGCTGACCGGCTCCGGCTGGCCCGACCTTCTCATCGGCTTCGCGCTCGCCGTGCTGTTCCTGCGCTCCGCGTTCCGCGTGCTCCGCGGCGCGCTGACTGAGTTGCGCGTCGCCGACATACCTGTGCCGGCGCCTTCTCCGAGACGGGTGACCATCTCCACCATCGCGATCGAACGGAAGAAGGCAAGTAGTTAGAGACCCGTGACAAGGGAAAGGAGAAAAGAGGTTAGACTCTTCCCTCGCCCCTGAGCTCCCATGCCCGACTTCAAATCCGTCAAAGCGCAACAACTCAAGACCTGGTCGACCGGCGACTTCGCAATGATCGCGTGGAACACGGTTTATCCCGGTGAACTTTTGTGTGAAGCCGTGGAACTGCGCGCAGGAGAAAAAGTCCTGGACGTGGCGACGGGCAGCGGTAATGCGGCGCTGTCCGCCGCGCGGCGGGGCTGCGAGGCGACGGGCATCGACTACGTTCCGGCGCTGATCGACAGGGCGCGTGAGCGCGCGGTGGCGGAACGGGTTCCCGCGCGATTCGAGGTGGGCGACTGCGAGGAGATCCCGTTTCCCGATAACACGTTCGATGCCGTGCTCTCGGTTTACGGTTCGATGTTTGCGCCCGATACGGAAAAGGCCGCGCAGGAACTGGTGCGCGTTTGCAAGCCGGGCGGGAAAATAGGCATGAGCAACTGGACGCCGGACGGATTCTGGGGCCAGGCCTTTGGCCTGATCGGGAGATACCTGCCGCCCCCTCCCGGCGTGCGGCCTCCGCCCGAGTGGGGAACGGAGCATCGCCTCCGTGAGCTGTTCGGGAAAAGCACGTCGTCGATGAAAGTCGAACTACGCACCGCGTTGTTCCGTTACCACGACAGCGAGCACTGGATCCGCGTGTTCAGCACCTACTTCGGTCCGATCATGCGCGTGCTCGACAATCTCCAGGAACCGAAGCGCGCGGAGTTCCTCAAGGAACTCGACGCAACCCTCAACCGCTTCAACCGATCCGGCGACAGCACGCTGATGGTATCGGCGGATTATCTGGAAGTAGTGATAAAGAAGTGAATGAGTGAAGGGTGAAGGGCGAGGGCGTCTTCTTGACCTGGGCATGCACCCTTCACCCTTGGCTCCTTCACGCCTTCCCCGCACCAGTCTAGAATCCGCCACACGTCATCCAGGCAGGGAACGTCAAATGCAAGTAACCAGACAACCGGCATCTTGTGGCGCAGCGATTACGGGCGTCGATCTGACGCAACCCCTCACCGCCGCACAGGTGGCGCAAGTCCGCGGAGTCTGGCTCGAACACCACGTAATCGCGTTTCCGGATCAGGCTATGGAAATCGCGGACATCGAGCGCTTCTCGACTTACATGGGTCCGAACGGCGAGGATCCTTTCATCGAGGCGATTCCCGGGCATCCACGCGTAGTGCAGGTGAAGCGCGAGGCCGATGAGAAGACGCCGCTTTTCGCCGAGACTTGGCATTCCGACTGGAGCTTCCTCAAGACCCCGCCGGCCGGCACGGTTTTATACGGCAATGTCATTCCACCCGTCGGCGGCGATACGCTGTTCGCGAACCAGTATGCGGCATGGGACGGCTTGCCCGATGCGATGAAAGCACAGCTCAGGGACAGGAAGGGCATCCATTCGGCACGCCGGGGTTACGCGAAGGATGGCATGTACGGGGAGAAGGACAAGGGCCGCTCGATGGCGATCAAGTATGGCGATTCGGCGCTGAAGACCCAGTTGCATCCGATTGCGCGGCCGCATTCGGAAACCGGACGGCTGGCACTTTTCGTGAGCCCGGGCTACACCATCGGCATCGAAGGCATTCCCGACGACGAAGCCACGGATATTCTCCTTCAGCTTTTCCGGCACCAGGCGAATCCGGAGTATGTGTATCGACACAAGTGGTCGCCGGGCATGCTCGTCATGTGGGACAACCGCTGCGTCATCCACGCGGCGACGGGCGGCTATGAAGGCCACCGGAGGCTGCTGCATCGGATAACAGTGGCGGACAGGACGCTGCAGTAGGTTACGGGCAATGAGGTCAGAGGTGAATCTCGCCACGAAAGAACGTACTTCGTGGTGGGTATTGGGGCAGCGAAAACGCCTGCTCCGTCCACTTTCAAGTCGGTGTTATCTGGACGCAATTCGATCCCGCAATGTTTGTCAGATCTGATACCGATTTCCATGGCTCAGGGAACTAGAGGCGGGCAGAGGGTACAAAGTCCTAGGGCCGCGTCTATCGGAGGGCCCGTTACCCATACAGGAGATCGCATGAACAACCGGCTTAATGTCGCACTTTCGTTACTCATTGGTCTGGCCGGCATCAGTGCCATCGCGCCCGCCGTTGCAGCCGACAAGCTCGAAAACATCCCCCTGATCTGGAAGCCGACCTCTCCCATGTCGGAGCGGACCGCGCTGGACATGACGGGCCTCGACGGCGCGAAGCTGCAGATCGATGCGTTCGTCGACAATCGCGCTGACAAGAGCCTCCTTGGACTGAACAAGAGCAAAATCCCCAACCGGAAGGTAACGACCCAGGAGGACGTCGCCCGGTTCGTGACCTACCAGATGAAAAGGCTGATGTCCGCGCAGGGCGTGCCCATTGTGGAGAGCGGCGGCACGGTGGTGCTGAAAGGCTCGATCAAGCGCTTTTACGCCGAAGACGCGAGCCGCTACAACGCCGACGTCGACCTGGAACTCACGTTCACCGATGCCGAATCTGGCAAGATTCTCTGGTCGTTCATGACCAGCGGCAACTCGAGCCGGTATGGGATCACCTACAAGGCCGACAATTACTACGAGGTGCTGAGCGACGCGCTGGTCGGCGCCACACACGAGTTGCTGCGCAATCCGAAGTTCAGGGAAGTCCTGAACAAGAAGTAGGCACGAGGCGCGAGGTAAAAGCCAGTGCCGGGGCTGGGTAAAGGCAGGAAAGCACTCCCTTTTCTCTGCCCTTCGGGCCCGTTGACCCCCACGTCATAAAATTGTATAAAGGCGTCGCGTGGAGGTTCCAGGTGCTCTATAGCTGGTCCGTCGTAGCCCCGTAAACACGGTACTCCTCAGATCTCCTTATTTTGTCCTCTTGGTATCCCGCAGTCGGGCTCGCGCCCTTTTATATATTTACTTAAGGATGATTTAGACATGGCTACAGGTACCGTGAAGTGGTTCAACGACGCTAAAGGTTATGGTTTTATTACCCCGGACGACGGCGGCAAGGATCTTTTTGCCCATTTCTCCGCGATCCAGAGCGACGGTTTCAAGTCGCTCAAGGAAAACCAGAAGGTAAGCTACGAGAAAACCACCGGACCGAAAGGCGAGCAGGCCTCCAACATCCGCCCGGTTTAATCACCGCAGCGGCGCAGTAAAAAAAGCCCGGGAAACCGGGCTTTTTGTTTTTGCGTCGCAAAAACGGTGAACGGTGAACTGTGAACGGTGAACGGTGAACGGTGAACTGTGAACGGTGAACTGTGAACGGTGAACTGCGAATGGTGAGGGCAGAAGTCCCTGAGCTGAGTTTACCGCTCACTGATCACCGTTCACCGCTCGCTGCGGTCACTTGTCCGGTTTTACTCCCATCAACCCGGTGAGGTCGCTGGCTTTCAGGTCGTACTCCTGGTTCTTGGGCATCGATGCTGCGCGGATCTCGAACTCGGCACGTTGGAATGCATCGGCCAGCTTGAAGCAGATTTTGGCGAGATTCTCCGGATTGGCCGTGATTTTCGCCGCGTTATCGGTGACCGTCACATTGCGGCAAATAAGCTCGACATACATCTTCGTCGCAAGGTCCCTGATGGGGTCGGCGGGCGAGGCGGGTGGAGTGGGTGCGGCCATTGGGGGGGGCGTCCAGTGAATAGGTGGATCTGTAATGGTACAAGGAATCCCCCGACTCCGTCCGTGACAGGAGCCGCAGCGGGCCTCCAGAGTGAGGCGATTCGCGGGCGTCGCGTAACTGCCGTAAATGCCGCGAAAGCCGTAAGTTTCGTGAAACACTCGCCAGAAAAAAAGGACCCGCAGTCCATTGCGGACTGCGGGTCGAGCAGGTTCACAGAGTTTTCGCGACACTCACGATGCGCGCCACTCACGGTGCGCGGCTCGCCATGGTTGGCGTGGAGCGCCTGCATCCGCGCCGCGTGGCATCAATCCAGAGTGGCCAATGCGCGGCTACCCGACCCCGCGTGCGCCATGCTGCGCACGCGGTAGGCCATGTTCGCGTTCGACACTATTGCGCCGGTCGAACGACCCGCCGCCGGTAACCGCGCAGCTTCTGTGGTACAGGAAGTGCCCGTCCCTGCGGAGCAGCGGATATTCTGCAGAAACAAGCGCAACGTCATCGCCGATTCGGAGATTCTGTAGACGCCGGTGATCAACCAATCCCGGATCGCCTCCGCCGGTTCGGTGGTTGAGAGGTCCGATCGCTGCAGCAAAAGCGAAAGACGGGCTGCTCTCTGATTCCGGTCCCCCGGCTGCGCGATTGTAATGCTGAGAGTATCCCCTTCGACCTGTGCTTCGAATGCTCCGGTGCCATCCCTGGAAGTCGCGGAGCCGCGTGCGAGATTACCCTGGATGGTGCCCACCAGGTTGATCCGCACGCGTCCGCCGAATTCGATGATGCCGACCACGCGTTCGCCCCCGCTCTCCAGATTGGCGAGGATCCTGACCTGCGGGTTGTCCATGATGTAGATCCCCCCGAAGCCGGCGGCCTGGGCGGCGGATGCGAGAATACATCCGGCAAGCAGAAGAAAATATTGCATGACATCGGCTCCATCGTCGATGACAGCATCAAAAACGGTTTAGCCCGGGCCTTTGTAAAACTGGGCGGATTTGGGCAAGTGTGGGGCATCGAAGTTGACACACCGGTTGACGATGGTATGGCCCGTTCGGCCTATGGGATCCCTCGTCGCAGCCCGGGAAAAAGGTGCGCCATGCGCCCTTAGGCAAGGAGCAAAGGAAAATGGCGGGCCGTCTCGAATGACGCCAATCTGTCCGGCGACCGGGACACGGGACAAACCGTCCCGCTGCCGGTCACGGCATTTTCCTCACTTGACGGGACTGAAGGCGGGGCACACCCTTCCAGTTCGCATTTCTTGCCAGGAGGAGGTCAATCATGAGAAACGACAAACCGGTATTTGTCCTTGTTTTCTCCGCATTTCTTGGCATTGTCGCGGCGCTTGCACAAGCGCACGACGATGACGCGGCGCCAAAGAGCGCGCCTCCGGAGCAACTCGGACAAGTCGATTTTCGGGTGACCTGCAATGCCGCAGCGCAAAAGGAATTCAATCGCGGCATGGCACTGGCCCACTCTTTCTGGTTCGAACCCGCGAAGAAGTCGTTCGGCAAGGTGCTCGAGCTGGACGCGCAGTGCGCGATGGCGCATTGGGGCATCGCCTTCATGTCGATGGGCAATCCGTTCGCCTGGCCAGCGAATCCGGCTGCAATGAAAGCGGCTGCCGCTGCCAATGCGCAGGCGCAACGGGTTGGCGCACGCAGCCAGCGCGAAAACGACTACATCGCGGCGCTGGCCGTATTGCTGAAGGATTGGGAAACCGTGGACTTCAGGAGCCGGATCCTTGCTTTCGAACAGGCGATGGGCGGGGTCGCGGACCGCAGTCCCGACGACATCGAGGCACAGATCCTGCACGCGCTGATCCTCGATGCCGCCGCTTTGCCGACCGACAAAACCTACGCCAACCAGCTCAAGGCGGCCTCCATCCTCGAGCCACTGCTGGTGAAATATCCCGCCCATCCCGGCGTGCCCCATTACCTGATTCATACCTACGACTATGCGGATCTTGCCCCCAAGGGGCTGCCTGCCGCCCGCATTTACGCCGGGATCGCCCCGTCGGTTCCTCATGCTGTGCACATGCCGTCGCACATTTTCTCGAGGCTCGGGCTGTGGGAAGAAATGGTGGAGGGCAACCAGGTCTCCTACCGCACCGCAAAGGCCGAACTGGGAGAACAGACGCTGGGAATCGGCGCCTACGATGCACTGCACGCGATGGACTACATGGTATTCGGCCACCTCCAGCAGGCGCAGGACAAGGCGGCGCAACAGGTGGCGGACGAAGTCGCCGCGATACGCAAAGTCAACGTCGAGAATTTCGTTGCGGCCTATGCATTCGCTTCCATACCCTCGCGCATTGCCCTGGAGCACAACGACTGGAAGCAGGCTGCGGCGCTGAAATTGTCACCTCCCGACATGGCCTGGAGCAAGTTTCCGCAGGCCGAGGCGATCCTGGTGTTCGCGCGCGGACTGGGTGCTGCGCGCATCGGCGAGGTGGGGAAAGCCCGCGGCGACGTGGAAAAACTGCAATCCCTGCAGGGTGCAATGCTCGCGGCGAAGAGCAACTACTGGGCCGGCCAGGCGGATTTCCAGATCCGGACCGTCAATGCGTGGATTGCGTTCTCGGAAAAACGAACCGGCGAGGCATTGCAACTGATGAGAGCCGCTGCCGAACTCGAAGAGGCGAGCGACAAACACCCGGTGACGCCCGGGAACATAGTGCCGTCGCGCGAATTGCTGGCTGAGATGCTCATGTTGGCGGGCCAACCGGCACAAGCGCTCGAGGAGTATGAAAGCTCCCTCAAGCGCGACCCTAACCGGTTTCGCGGCGTGTTCGGTGCGGCAAAGGCTGCCGAAGCCGCGGGCAACGGTGCCATGGCACGCGACTACTACCGGAGGCTGGAAGTGCTGACCGCGGGGCGCGATAGCGATCGCCGGGAACTCAGGGAAGCGAGGGAGTATCTGGCCGCGCAGTGAAAGGCGGACGGGGTTTGCCCCACGGCAAGGTGCGCAAGCGGGAGATGCCGAAGTCCATGAAACGCGGCTGCCTGCGCCGGATGAAACGGTCCCCGGCGTCCGGAGTCCCGCTACTCTTCCCTGATCGCTTCCACCGAAATCGTGATTCGCACTTCGTCGCTGACCATGTCGGAGTATTTGTCGAGGCCGAAATCGGAGCGCTTCAGCGTGGTGCGCAGATCGCCGCCGCAGACGAAGCGCTCCAGCACCAGGATTTTCACCTGCTGGCAGACGAAACGATCCGCCAGCAGCTTGACGGGCCTGGTAACTCCTTTGATCGTCAGTTCGCCGTCGAACTCGGTGGGCATGCCGTCCTTGAAATTCGCGCCCCGGCCGGTGAAGCGGACGGTCTTGTACTTTCCGGCGTCGAAAAACATTTCGCCACCCAGCAGCGCGTCCAGGCGCTTCACGCCGGTGTCGAGCGAACCCGGGTCGAGGTCGATCGTGACTTCGGTGTCCTGTTTCTCGGCGTCGATGCTGGCGCTGCCTTTGACCACCGCCATGCGCCCCCGCACCGAGGACACGCCCGTATGCAGCACCGCGAAATGGGCGAAGGTGTGGTCGCGGTCGATCCGGTAACGGTCGGCGGCAGAGGCAGGCGACTGCGAAAGGGCCAGTGCCATCGGCAATAGCACTGCCGGAACGATCCGCTTGATTGCAATTCCGTGCTTCATTTGATCGCCCCCCCGGGATAGCGGTCCATGTTCTGGCGATCGAACATCCAGCCCGGGTATTCCGGCGGCAGCTTGCTCGCTTCATTGAGAACCTGCAGGTCCGCGTCCGTCAGGCGCACATCCGTCGCACCGATGTTGTCCGTGAGCTGCTCGGTCGTCCTGGCGCCGACGATCACGCTGGCGACACCCGGCTGATGCAGCAGCCAGGCGAGGGCGACGCGCGCCACGGAGACGCCGTGGGTTTTCGCGATCGGCCGCACGGCTTCCACCGACCTGAATGCGCGCGCGCGATCCACCGGCGGAAAATCGAAACTGGTGCGGCGCGCCCCTTCCGGTCCCCTGTCGTTCTCACTGAATTTTCCCGACAGCAGCCCGCCGGCGAGCGGACTCCAGACCAGGATTCCCAGGCCCTGGTCGAGCGCGACGGGCACGATTTCACGTTCCAGTTCGCGGCTGGCCAGCGAGTAGTAGGCCTGGACGCTTTCGAAGCGGCTCCAGCCGCGCTGCTGGGAAATGCCGATGGCCTTCATGATCTGCCACGCGGCGTGGTTACTCACACCGATGTAGCGCACCTTGCCGGAACGGACCAGGTCTTCCAGCGCGCGCAACGTTTCCTCCATCGGCGTTGCCAGGTCCTGGCCGTGGATCTGGTACAGGTCGATGTGATCCAGTTGCAACCGTCGCAGGCTGGCATTCACGCCGTCCATGATGTGTCCGCGGGACAGGCCAACCTGGTTGGGCCCCGGGCCCATGCGGATGCGCACCTTGGTGGCGATCACGAGATCTTCCCGCGACAGCTTGAGATTCTTCAGCGCCTGGCCGACCAGCACCTCCGATTCGCCCTCGGAATAGACATCGGCGGTATCAATGAAATTGACCCCGGCATCGATGGCCGTCCTGATCTGGGCTTCGACATCGGACAGGCCGAGCTTGCCGATCGGGGCCCAGCGCCCCCTGCCGCCATAGGTCATCGTACCCAGGCAGATTTCCGAAACGAACAGGCCGGTGCGGCCGAGAAGGCGGTAACGCATTGAGATCTCCTGAAATTCAGTGCTGAGTACTGTGTGCTGCGTGCTGAGAAAAGGCAAGACACCGCAGTAGGACGTCTGGCGGAGCTTCGCTCCTGTCGCCCCCTTGCGGCATATATTCCTTCCCCCTGGCGAAACTATGCGGCAGCGCGCGGCTCTTAACAATGGGAGCCATGCCATATGGGTTGAAGGAGCGGGAATGGAAAAGCCATTTCTTGTGGGTGCAGTGCTGGTCGTGGGAGCGGTGGCTTCGATCGGGGCGGTCGCTGGCTACGTCGTTGCATCGCGACCACAGTTCGCGCAGGTGGTAAGAGTCGATCCCGTGACCAGGGCCGTGACCGTCAGGGAGCAGCAGTGCGAGGGTAAGCCAGTGATGAAGAAAAAGCGGGTGAAGGAAACGAACCGCAATAGGGGCACGGTAATCGGCGGCATGGTGGGCGGGGTGATCGACGACGAGTCCGGCGGCGGCACCCGAAAGACCGTCGCGACTGATGCTGACGCGGCAGGCGGGGTCGGTGCGGGAAATCAAATGCAGAAGATTGGGCGAGACAGGAATCCGGTCACTGTAAACGACCCCCGGTGCAGGATCGTCAATCGAACGGAGCAGAAGGTCGTCGCTTATGACGTGCGCTACCGTTTCGACGGCAAGCTCGGCACGGTGCGCATGGATCATGAGCCCGGCCCGCGCATCCCGGTCCGGGAGGGAAAGCTCGTCCTGCCGGACGAGCCGGAAGACCAGAAACAGCGAAAAGGTCAAAGGTAAAAGGTGAAAGTGAAAGGCGGGTGCTTCCCGACTTCGCTGGATTCCGGGCTTTGACTTTCCCCTTTCCCCTTTCCCCTTTCAACTCAGCACAGCCATGCACGCTACGCGCGCTCCCCGCCATTCCATCGCAGCAGGTTCATGAACTCGCGCCGGTTCTTGGGACCATAGGTCAGATAGTGCGGCTGCGGGTTCTCCATGTAGGCGAGGCGTTCGCGCGCAACGCGGTCGCCGCGGGCGCGCATCTTGATCTCTTCCGCGCTGATCTTGTAAACCTTGGCGGCATTGAGCCCGAAGATCTTCGCCCGCAACGCCGGCGTGATTTCCGGATAGCCATACGTTTCGCGGAATTGCTGCGAGATCTGGAAAGTGCGGAAGGCCTGAATCTGATCCTGGGGTGATCCGTACCAGATCGAATCCGAGCCCCACAGCACGTTGTCCGGGCCGCAATACTTGAGAAGCTTGCCCATCGCATGCGCGGCGCTGTCAGGATCGCGCATCAGGAAACGCCAGGTGCTGCCGAGTTCCGCGTAAACGTTGCTGTTCGGCTTTACGCCATTCTCGATCAGGGAGCGGATCAGCGTATCGATGCCGTCGTCCGCGCCCTTGCCGATGAACGGGCCTTCGGCGAGATTGGGCACGAAACCCGAGTGATAGATCAGGAAGTTCACATCGGGGAATTTCTTCGCGATGATGCCGATGTCGCTGCACTGGCTGTGTTCGTACGACTTCTTGCCGAAGGGCAATCCCTTGTGCACGCAGATCACCTTGACGCCGAGGGCGCGCGCTTTCTCGATGAAGCGGATGCCGATGTCGTCGGACAGGAAGAAGCCGTTTCCATCCAGGCCCCATTGCGTATAGGTTTTCCAGGCGCTGATCTTCCAGCGGTCGCGCAGTTCCTCCATGTCCTCTATGTCGCCCGGCTGGTTGGGATTGACGCGGCCGTGGATCAGCAGGCGATGGTTGCCTTCCATGCTGTCCACGATCTGGCGCACGGCGTCCGCCGATTCGATCGTCAGTGGCGAGGCATCACGTCTGGTGGGGACGAAGGACAGCACCATCATGTCGGTATCGCTGTCCATGAACACGTCCTTGATGAATTCCTGCGGCGTCAGGCAGGCGAGGTGGCTGCGCGGGCCGGAATTATCGTTCAGCTCGCAGTTTCCCTTGGTCGTGAACTTGAATGCCGACTCGGGGGCGGCTTTGATCCAGGCACTGGTCGGGTCGACGAAGTGGCCCTGCACGTCGAAAATGAACTCCGCTTTTTCCAGGGAAGCCTGGGCCAGTTGCGGCTCGAGTGCCGCCTCGGCAGTCAGGTCGAAGAAGCCGCCAGTCTTGCCCGCCCGGGCATTGGCCGCGTTGAACGCCAGCAGGGTGCTTGCTGCCCCGGTCGCAGACAACAGGAAGTCGCGCCGGCCGAGGCCGAGGCGCTTCGCATTGTGCGTTGCGGCTTCCTGTGCGAACTGATTGGCAGCGCGATTGGCGGCGGAGAGCGGGATCGGCTCGAACTCGCCGTTGGACGTGGTGTCCAGCTTGATGGGCAGACGCTGGCCTTCGGGATCGATGAGATGTTTCATGGGTCGCCTCCGGGTTGAGTGCGGGTCAGTATAGGCGCCCGGCCGAGGGCATGTATGCCAGCGCAGTTACAAATTATGGGTCGAGGGAGAGCGTCACTTCTTTGCCCTCACTTCGATCGTGACATCGCGCACCAGCTCGAACGCCGCGTTGTCTTGCGGAACAAGGAACGGGGAGGCGGTGCCGACCGCGCGTTGCGCTTCGCGGTCGAAGCTTTCCAGGCCTGAGGATTTTCCGGGAAGGACGAACATGATTTCTCCGTTCCTGCGCAGTTGTACCCGGAGCTCCGCGAAAGGGCTGCCTCCCCCGTTCCAGCGCAATTGCTCGTTCACCTGGTCGCGGATGAGCGTGACGTAGACCTTGCGCACGATGTCGTTGTCGTTGAGGCCGGTGAGTTCGCCGTTCCTGTTCAGCCGCTCGTAGGTGCGCGCCGGACGGAGGTTGTTGCTGCTTTCGTAGGGTGCCATCAATACGGCCATTTCTTTTGCCGTCCGGCGAGTTGTAGGCGGCGTGACCGAAGGCGCCGGGCTGGAACTGGACGGACTGCCCGGCTGGCCGTCGAGCTGCCTTCTGCGCCCCTCGATCGTCTGCTGTTCCTGCAGTCGCAGCCGTTCGGCGCGCTCATACGCGGCTTCGCGCGCGGGATAGGTGTCCACTCCGGATGAGGACGGTTTGCGTTGCTTCGCGAGTTCGGCTGCCGTGATGCCCGCGCTCGGGATGTGCTGCGAGGACACCGCGAAATTGAGGTTCTGGGAATCCTTGACGATGAGCGTGGTGATTCCAACCAGGCGGCCCTCGCTGTCGAAGAGGCCGCCGCCGCTGGAGCCGGGAGAGAACGGGGCGGTGGTCTGGATCACCTTGATGTTTCCGCGGGCCTCGCGCGTCGCGGAAACGATGCCATCGCTGATGGTCAGTTCCATGCCGCGTGGCGAACCGATGGCATAGACGGGCTCGCCTATGCGCAAAGCGTCTTTCGGCGCGATTGCCACCGGGTTGCCGAACGCCGGTTTCATCTGCAGCAGGTCAAGCTCGCACAAGTCGGACTGCGGATCCTTGCTGACGATTCGCGCGCGTTCGGTGATCTTGTCCTCGCGACGGGAGATGAATATGGCGCTTCCACGCTCGACCACATGGCAGTTTGTGATCAGGCGGCCGGGAGCGATCAGCACCGCCGAACCCTGCGCAACCACGTCGACGACGCTGGAATCGTCCGTTGTGACGATCACCATGAAGATTGCATGACTGACCTTTTCGAATACCCGCGCGGCGTCCTGGGCATGAACGGCAGGGATTGCCGCCAGCAGAGCGAGCAATAGAGAGACGAAGGAAATTTTTCTCATGGCGGTGAATCGTAAACCAATCTGCACGGTAAAACCGAGAACTTGGCGCCTTAGCAGTTGCCCAAGGCCCATGGCTCTTACCGCCCTAACGGCAACGAGGGCGTTTTTCCACCAGAAAAGGAGGCCGTATGGCCCACGCATTCATGGCATTGGTGCTGGCAAGCGCCCTGGGTTCCTTCATTCCCGCTGCGAACGCAGCCGAAACCCCCGAAACCCGGTTGCTTGCAGCGCAACGGCTTTTCGAACTTCCCACTTACCGGCAGCTTGCAACCCGCCAAATCTATGCCGCGCTCAAATCCCTGCCTGCCGAGCAGTACCGGCGCGCTGCCGACGCCCTCAACAATCCCGGAGTGGTGAAGGCGTTGCAGGGGGTCATCGCCCGCAGCATGGCGCAGACCTTTGCGCTGGCCGAACTGGAGCATATCCAACGTTTCCTGGCCGCCGACGAAGCCCGTTCGATCGTCGCCAAGGCCGAAGGCTTCGAATCCGCTGTGATCCGCGAACTGCTCGCCGCGGCCATCACCGATCCGGAACTCGCAAAAAGTCTTCTGCCGAAGCAGTAAGAGGTCAAAGGTAAAAGGTAAAAGGGGAAAGTAAGAACGTCAGGCTTTCGGCGTCCTGCTTTTACTTTCACCTTTCACCTTTTCCCTTTCGGCTATTTCCCCAGATGCAATCCGCCATCGACGAGTATCGTCTCCCCGGTCACCTGCGACGCACCCTCCAGCAGCCACACGGCAACTTCGGCAACGTCGTCGGCACTGGCTGCTTTGGCGAGCGGAACGATCTTCTCGTAATTGGCCTTGAACTTCGCGTAATCCTCCGTGCTGAAGCGCGACAGGTGCCAGCGGGTTTCGATCAGGCCTGGACAGATGGCATTGACGCGGATCTCCGGCGCTAGGGCGCGTGCGAGGGACAGTGTCATGGCATTGAGCGCACCTTTCGATGCGACATAGGCAACCGATGAGCCGATGCCCTTCACACCGGAAATTGACGAGACGTTGACGATCGAGGCGTCGCCCTGCCTTTTCATGGCGGGCGTGCACGCGCGGATCATCTGGTAGGGTCCGATGACGTTGACCGCGTAGATGCGCTGGAAATCCGCGGCGTCGAGGGCATCGAGGTCCGCATGCGCGGCGAACTTGGTGATGCCCGCATTGTTGACCAGTCCGTCGATGCGTCCCCACTTGTCCAGCGCGGCCTGCGCCAGTTTGCGGCAGTCGGCATCGAGCGCGACATCGGCCTGCACGATGATGGCTTCACTGCCGGCGGCCTTGCACTGCGCCGCTGTTTCCTTCGCTTCCGCTTCACTCCTGGTGTAGTTGACGACCACGCGTGCGCCCTTGCGTGCCAGCTGGATGGCGCAGGCGGCGCCGGTGCCGGTCGCCGAGCCCGTCACGATGCAAACCGTTCCTTTAAGTTTCATTGCCCACCTCCTCTCCCAAGGATAGCATTGGCATGCGGGTGCGGTACTCACAACAATCAAACCCCAGGAGGAATGACAACAATGGACAGGAACATGGTGGGCAGGAACATGATGGGCATGAACACGGCGTTCAGGATTTCAGGCGTGGCGCTTGGCGTCGCGCTGGCTTTTGGCGTGGGCGTTGCGGTTGGTCAAAATGCACCCACTGAAAGTAAGGGCGTGAAGGTCGGTCCGCCGACAGCAATAGCGCTGGCGGATCAGATCGAAGGGCTGGAAGGCCGGCAGTTGCGGCTTCGCGTCATTACCGTCGAACCGGGTGGGATAGCGGCCGTGCACAGCCACAAGGGACGGCCGGCCGTCGCCTACATCGTGCAGGGCACGCTCACCGAGCATCGCGAAGGCAGCAACGCAAAAGACCACCCCACCGGCGATACGATTGTCGAGGACAAGGACACCGTGCATTGGGCCGAGAACAAGGGCAGCGAGCCGGTGATCGTGGTCGCGGTGGATGTCTTTAAGCCGTGAACGACAGTGAACGGTGAACGGTGAACGGTAAAAGTGGACAGTAAACGTTGAAGGAAGATCAAACTCTTGCCGATCACCGATCACCGATCACCGATCACCGATCACCGATCACCGATCACCGATCACCGATCACCGATCACCGATCACCGATCACCGATC
>JBKJUC010000123.1:0-62849 GCA_046590325.1 Burkholderiales bacterium
TGTTGTTGAAATAGGCGCGGATCACGTTGTGATAGCGCGGATCTTCCATCAGGAAGGCGTCGTGCCCGTGCGGCGCGTTGATTTCCGCATAGCTCGCATCGAGGCCATTGTCGAGCAGCGCCTTGACGATCTCGCGAGAGCGCGCCGGCGAAAAACGCCAGTCCGAAGTGAAGGAAACCACCAGGAAGCCAGCGCTGGCCTGTTTCACTGCCGCGCTGAGGTCGCCCCCATGCGCGGCAGCAGGATCGAAGTAGTCCAAAGCCTTGGTGATGCGCAGGTAGGTATTGGCGTCGAAACGCTCGGCGAACTTGTCGGCCTGATAGCGCAGGTAGGACTCGACCTGGAACTCGACGTCGAAATTGAACTTGAATACGCCTTCGCGCAACTCGCGGCCGAACTTTTCGGCCATCGCGTCATCGGAAAGGTAAGTGATGTGCCCGATCATGCGCGCAATGCGCAGCCCGCGGCGCGGAACGACGGCGTGGGAATAGAAATTCCCGCCGTGGAAATCCGGGTCGGTGGTGATGGCCTGGCGCGCCACTTCGTTGAAGGCGATGTTCTGGGTCGAGAGCTTTGGTGCGGCCGCGATCACGATCGCATGGCCGATGCGTTGCGGCTGGCTGATGGTCCATTGCAGCGCCTGCATCGCGCCCAGGCTGCCGCCCATGACCGCGGCGAAACGCCGGATGCCCAGACGGGTCGCCAGACGCGATTGCGCTTCGACCCAGTCTTCCACCGTGACCATCGGGAAGTCGGCACCCCATTGGCTGCCGGTCGCGGGATTGATACTGGCAGGGCCGGTGGAGCCATGGCAGCCGCCGATGTTGTTGACGCCGACGACGAAGAACCGGTTCGTATCGAGCGGCTTGCCAGGGCCAATGAGATTGTCCCACCAGCCAACGTTGTCCGGATCGTCCGCATAGACCCCGGCTACATGGTGGGAGGCATTCAGGGCATGGCAGACCAGCACCGCGTTGCTACGCGCCGAATTCAGTGTGCCGTAGGTTTCGTAGGCAAGCTGGTACGCGTCCAGGCGGGCGCCGCTCTGGAGCACAATGGGCTCATCGAAGCGCTCGAACTTTGGACTGACGGTGCCTACGGTGCCTTCAGGCGGCATGGGCTGACAGGGGATTCAGATGCACCGATTATATCGTCCGCGAATCCCGGGAGCTTTCTCAGGACGGACGGTGCGCCACCGAAAGGCGGCGCAGCATCTGCTGCACGGCATCGGCTTTCATGTCGCGGTACAGCAGCACCTCTTCCGATTCCTTGGCCAGCACCTGGGTATCGTCATAGGTCATGGCCCGCCGCAGGCTGATCTCGCCGGGCGGAGCAAGGTCGATGGATGCCTTGTCGGTAAGCCGGTACGCGATGCGGTACCGCAGTTCGAACTCTCGCACCCTGCCCGCGCTGGAAAGAGAGAGGATGTGCTTCTCCTGCGCTTCTCCGAGAATGCTGAGCACTGCCTCGGCTTCGTCGCGGTTGGCAACGATGCGCGTCGCGCTCCCGGAACGAATCGCCCGTTCAAGGTCATTGACAAAGACGGAGTAGCCGGGCGCTTCGATGAAAATGGTCTGGAACGGAATCGCGACCTGACCGCGAAGCTGAAAGCCGCAGGACGAGAGCGTCATGGCGACGAAAATCATCGCCATAACGAGTGCTGCGTGCTGCGTGCTGCGTGCTGCGAAAAAGCAGCGCTCGTCAGCCGTTGCGCCGCTTTTTTGGGGTGACAGTTCTGTATGGCATTGACGCATATGTTTCTCTCTCAGTACTCAGCACCCAGCACCGTTCTCTCAGACAACAATATTTACCAACCGTCCGGGCACAACGATCACTTTTTTCACGGTTTGCCCATCCACATGCTTCTGCACGCTTGGGCTCTCGAGCACCAGGCGCTCGACCGCTTCGCGCGAAGCCTCGCTGGGAACGCGGACGGACCCGCGGTGCTTGCCGTTGACCTGCACCACCAGATCAATCTCGTCCCGGACCAAAGCCGACTCGTCCACCGCCGGCCAGGGTGCGTCGAGGATCTCGGCGCCGAAGCCGAGTTCGCGCCACAGGTACTGGCACACATGCGGCGTGATGGGAGAGAGTAGCCTCAGCAAAATCGAAAGTCCCTCTTTAGCCGTCGTGTCGCCAGCGCCCACCATCCGGTCCAGCGCATTCAACATCTTCATTGCAGCGGAAGCAACAGTGTTGAACTGATGTCTCTCCATGTCATAGCTGGCCTGTTTGAGCAGCGTATGGATCTCCAGACGCGTGGCCTTCTGCAAGTCGGGGGCAATTGCAGGACCTCCACCTTGCTTGAATCTCTCGCTGTAACTCCACAACCGGCGCAAAAATCGGTAGGCGCCTTCGACACCGTCGTCATTCCACGCCAGCGTGTCTTCCGGCGGCGACGTGAACATCATGAAGAAACGTGCAGTATCGGCGCCAAACTGTTCGATCAGCGCCTGCGGATCGACGCCGTTGTTTTTCGACTTGGACATGGTGCGGATGCCGCCTGAATCGACCGGCTGGCCGTCCGACCTGAGCATAGCCCCGGTGCGTTTGCCGGTTTCGTCGAACTGCAGGTCCACTTCAGCCGGATTGAAATACTGGACACGGCCGCTGTCCGTCTTGCGGGAGAAGATCTCGTTCAGCACCATCCCCTGCGTCAGCAGGCGCGTGAAGGGTTCGTCGAGCTTTACAAGGCCGAGGTCGCGCATGGCTTTGGTCCAGAAGCGCGAATACAGCAGGTGCAGGATGGCGTGTTCGATGCCGCCGATGTACTGGTCCACGGGCAGCCAGTAATTGACGCGCTCATCGACCATTTTTCCGTCCTGGTCGGCGCAGGCGTAGCGCAGGAAATACCAGGACGAATCCACGAAGGTGTCCATGGTGTCGGTCTCGCGCCGCGCGGGCTTGCCGCACTTCGGACACGGCGTATCGAGGAAGCTCGAGAGCTTGTTGAGCGGATTGCCACTGCCATCGGGAACACAATCATCCGGCAGCACGACCGGCAACTGGTCGTCCGGCACCGGCACGTCGCCGCAACTTTTGCAGTGGACGATGGGGATCGGGCAACCCCAGTAACGCTGGCGTGAAATGCCCCAGTCGCGCAAGCGCCAGGTGACCTGTTTCTCGCCCAGGCTTTTCGCCTTGAGGTCGGCGGCGATGGCCTCGATGGATGACTCGAAATCCAGCCCGTCGTACCTGCCGGAATTCACGCACACGCCTTGATCGGCATACCACGCCTGCCACGCATCCAGCGAATAGGCGCGGCCTTCGACGTCGATGACCGGCACGATCGGCAGCCCGTACTTCCTGGCGAAGATGAAGTCGCGCTCGTCGTGGCCGGGCACGCCCATCACAGCGCCGTCGCCGTAGCTCATGAGTACGTAGTTGCCGATCCAGACTTCCACCTTCTCGCCCGTAAGCGGGTGGCTGACGAACAGGCCGGTCTTCATGCCCTTCTTTTCCTGGGTCGCGAGTTCCGCTTCCTGCACGCCGCCGCGTTTGCATTCCTCGACGAAAGCGGCGAGCTGCGCGTTGCCCCTGGCAGCCTCGGCCGCGAGAGGATGCTCCGCCGCGACCGCGACGAACGTTACCCCCATCACCGTATCGGCGCGGGTGGTGAACACCCACAGCTTGCCGACCTTGCCGTTCAGTTCATAGGGAAACGCCAGGCGCACGCCGAAGCTCTTGCCGATCCAGTTCGCCTGCATGGTCTTGACCCGCTCCGGCCAGCCGGTCAGCGTATCGAGCGACGCAAGCAATTCCTCCGAGTATTTGGTGATGGCCAGGTAGTACATCGGGATTTCGCGCTTTTCCACGAGCGCGCCGGTGCGCCAGCCGCGGCCGTCGATCACCTGCTCGTTTGCAAGCACGGTCTGGTCGACCGGATCCCAGTTCACCGTGCCGGTTTTCTTGTAGGCCAGCCCCTTCTCCAGCAAGCGCAGGAAGAACCACTGGTTCCAGCGGTAGTATTCCGGGGTGCAGGTCGCCAGTTCGCGCTCCCAGTCGATGGCGAAGCCCAGCGACTTGAGCTGCTTCTTCATGTAGGCGATATTGTCGTGGGTCCATTTCGCCGGCGGCACGCTGTTCGCCATGGCCGCGTTCTCGGCGGGCAGGCCGAAGGCATCCCAGCCCATCGGCTGGAGAACGTTGTAGCCGCGCATGCGGTGATAGCGCGAGAGCACGTCGCCGATGGTGTAGTTGCGCACGTGGCCCATGTGCAGCTTCCCCGACGGATAGGGAAACATCGACAGGCAGTAGTACTTCGGTTTACCGGCCCCGTCGGCGGCCCGGAATGCATTTTTGGCGTCCCACTCTTTTTGTACCTGCTGCTCGACGGCGGTGGGCTGGTATTGCGGTTGCATGTATATGGAAGTGTTTGTTCTAGAATGATTGATTATACCGTCGCCACCGCATCCGATACGCTTTTGCAGTCGTATTTGCTGGCGTGGTTGGTAGAATTCAAAAGGGGGTTCAGATGACATCGCTACGCGCGGGCCTTTTTGCCCTGCTCTTTTCCACGGCCACTCTTTTACAGGCCGCACCCGATGCCGTTGTCGAAGGCATCCAGCTTCCGGCATGGGTCAGCCGCGACGGCAAGCGCCAGCCGCTGGTGATTGGCTCAGAGTTGCGCAGCAACGACGAAGTCGCGACCGGCGGCAACTCGCGACTGCTGTTGCGCCTTGCCGACGGCAGCGTGGTCAAGCTTGGCGAGAACGGCCGCCTGCGACTGTCCGACGTCGTGCAACGGCGCAAGGAGGGCTTCCTCGGTGCCACGCTGCGCGTGCTTGAGGGCGCCTTCCGCTTCACCACTGACGCGGCGCTGAAGGCCAGAACCTCGCGCGACATCGTGGTCCAGTTTCCGACCCTTACCGCCGGCATTCGCGGCACGGACATCTGGGGCAAGAATCTGGGTGACAAGGAAGTTGTGGTGCTGATCGAAGGCAAGATCTCGGTAACGCGAAGCGGCGACCAGCCGTTGGAGATGAAGGATCCGCTCACCTACCTGCAGGCGCCGAATGGCGGCGCGGCTACGGTCGAACCGGTGCCCATGGAACAGCTCAAACTCTGGGCCGCCGAAACCGAAATCGCCGACGGACAGGGCGCGGTACGCAAGGGTGGCAAATGGAAGCTGTATCTGGGCAGCTTCGAGCGACAGGCCGATGCGCTTGCGCTGTACGACAGCCTGCGGCGTGATGGCTATCCGGTGCGCATTCGTCCGCAGCCGCGGGAAGGCGGGCACCTTTACAGGGTGCGCATCGCCGGTTTTCCGAACGAACCGGAAGCTGCTGCGCTCGGCGCCCGGCTCAAGGAAACGCACCCCGGAGTCGAACCAATCACTTCACAGCAGTAATCCGTAAGGCGTCGACCAGATCCATAGCGGGCGCCGCGCAAGTGACGCCCGTAGCCGGGACATTTCGGTGTAGGATCGCGGCGTGCGCTGCTCCCGCGCACGCCCATCCCGCTCTTCCATGTCACGCAGACATCCGATCATCGCGGTCACCGGTTCGTCCGGCGCCGGCACCACCGCTGTGCGCAAGACCTTCGAAAGTATTTTCCAGCACGAGGGAATCTGCGCGGCGCTCGTCGAGGGCGACAGCTTCCACAAGTACTCCCGCGAGGAGATGCGCCGCCTGATCGAGGCCTACGAGCAGATGGGCGGCCAGGCAGTCAGCCATTTCGGCCCGGAAGCCAACCTGTTCGAGGAACTCGAGGCCCTGTTCCGCGAATACGGCCGGCGCGGCGGCGGCAATTCCCGGCTCTACCTGCACAACGAAGAGCGCGCCGCGCGCTATGGGCAGAAGGCCGGCACCTTCACGCCCTGGCAGCGTTTGCCCGATCAGACGGACCTGTTGTTCTACGAAGGCCTCCATGGCGGCGTGGCGACGGACAAGGTCGACGTTGCGCGGCATGTGGACCTTCTGATTGGCGTCACGCCGATCGTCAACCTCGAGTGGATCCAGAAAATCCATCGCGACACCCAGGCGCGAGGCCACTCCGTTGATGCAGTGACGAACACGATCCTGCGCCGCATGTACGACTACGTCCACTACATCACGCCCCAGTTTTCGCGCACCCATGTGAATTTCCAGCGCGTGCCGACGGTAGATACCTCGAATCCCTTCGTGGTCCGCGAGATTCCCTCGGCGGAGGAAAGTTTTGTCGTGATCCGTTTCACCAGTCCGGAGCCGGTGAACTTTCCCTATCTGCTGGCGATGATCGAGGATTCCTTCCAGTCGCGTCCCGACACGCTGGTGGTTCCGGGCACCAGGATGGAGTACGCCATGCAATCCATCATGACGCCCCTGATCCGCGACCTCGTCGCCGAAGCCCGTAAAGCGCGGGAACTCAGGACCTGAACCGCAAAGGCGCGAAGGCGCAAAGAAGGGCACGCAAAGGAAAGCAATTAAAAATTCGCGTGATTGAGTTCAAAACAGCGCTCATGGCTCCCTACTCCCCAGCAGCAACGAGTGCTGGCAATTTCCTGTCTTCATGGTTTACTTTGCGTTGCCTTTGCGCCTTTGCGGTTTAGGGTTTGCCACCGGCCGCATCACTTATAATCCGGGATCGAAAACGTAACGCCCCGTTCCCGAATGTCGCTGCTCGAAGGCCTGAATCCGCAACAGCTCGAAGCCGTCACGCTCCCCCACCAGTCGGCGCTGATCCTTGCCGGCGCTGGTTCCGGCAAGACCCGGGTTCTCACCACCCGTATCGCCTGGTTGATCCAGACCGGGCAGATTGGTCCAATGGGCCTGCTGGCCGTGACGTTCACCAACAAGGCGTCGCGCGAGATGCTGATACGGATTTCCGGGATGCTGCCGATCAATACCCGCGGCATGTGGGTTGGCACATTTCACGGCTTGTGCAACCGCATCCTGCGCGCGCATTACCGCGACGCCGGACTTCCGCAAACCTTCCAGATCCTTGATTCCGCCGACCAGCTCGCGCTGATCAAGCGCGTGATGAAGGGCATGAACCTCGATGATGAGAAGTACCCGCCGCGGCAGGCGCAGTATTTCATCAACGGCGCCAAGGAGCAGGGTCTGCGGGCGCCGCAAGTCGAGGCCTTCGACGATTTTTCGCGGCGCCTGGTCATGGTCTATGAAATCTACGACGCCCAATGCAACCGCGAAGGCGTGGTGGATTTCGCCGAGTTGTTGCTGCGCTGTTATGAATTGCTGTCGAAGAACGAACTCCTGCGCGAGCACTACCGGGGACGCTTCCAGCACATCCTGGTGGACGAGTTCCAGGACACCAACCGGCTGCAGTACATGTGGCTCAAGCTGCTCGCAGGTTCGGGCAACAGCATTTTCGGCGTGGGCGACGACGATCAGTCCATTTACGCCTTCCGCGGTGCCCGATCGGGCAACATGCTGGACTTCGAGCGCGACTTCCATGTCGAGAAAGTCATCAAGCTCGAGCAGAACTACCGCAGCCAGGGCAACATCCTCGACGCCGCCAATGCGCTTATCCGCAACAATCACAGCCGGCTGGGCAAGAATCTGTGGACGTCGGAAGGCTCCGGCGAATCGCTGCGGCTGTTCGAGGCCATGACCGACCTCGAGGAGGCGGACTACATCCTCGACGAAGTCCGCCTGCTCAGGAACGAAGGCGCGGCGCTTTCGGACATGGCGTTGCTGTACCGTTCCAATGCCCAGTCGCGGGTGCTGGAGCACGCGCTGGTAAAGGCGGGAATGGCCTACCGGGTATACGGCGGTCTACGCTTCTTCGAGCGCCAGGAAATCAAGCACGCGCTGGCCTACCTCCGCCTGGTCGCGAATGCCGACGACGACGGCGCTTTCCTGCGCGTGGTGAATTTTCCGACGCGGGGCGTTGGCAACCGCAGTATCGAGCAGTTGCAGGAAGTTTCGCAGGGCCGCGGCGTATCGCTGTGGCAGGCGGCCTGCGCCAATACCCTGAGCGGCAGGGCCGGCACCAGCATCGCCGCGTTCATCCAGATGATCGAATCCATGCGCAAGGCGGCCGAAGGCCTGCCGCTGCCGGAGATCGTCGAACACGTGGTCGAACTCAGCGGGCTGATCGCGCACTACCAGACTGAGCGCGAAGCCGAGGACCGCATCGAGAATCTGAACGAACTGACGACCGCGGCCACGACTTTCGTCGCCGCCGACGGCCCCATCACGCAGGTCACCGAAGAAGGGGAAATCCGGTCCGAAGGCCTGGACGCGCTGAGCTTGTTCCTGGCCCATGCCTCGCTGGAGTCTGGCGAACATCAGGCTGCCGCGGGCGCGGACGCCCTGCAACTGATGACGGTCCATTCCTCCAAGGGCCTCGAGTTCCACGCGGTATTCATCAGCGGCCTCGAAGAAGGCTTGTTCCCGCACGAGAACAGCCTGACGGAGCAGGAAGGACTGGAAGAGGAGCGCCGACTGATGTACGTCGCGCTGACCCGGGCGCGGCGTCGACTGTACCTGACCCATGCGCAGACACGCATGCTGCACGGGCAGACGCGCTACAACATCGCCTCTCGCTTCATCGAGGAAATTCCAACGGAACTGATCAAGCGGGTAAATTCAACCAAGTATTCCGGGTTCGTCGTGGCCAGGGGTTTCGAATCCGGCTACGAGAACACGCCAAAGATGGAGGCCTCCGTCTCAGGTTGGCGCGTCGGCCAAAGCGTGGTCCATGCGAAATTCGGTTCCGGCGTAATCGTCAGCGCTGAAGGCCGCGGCGCCGATGCAAGGGTGCAGGTGAACTTCCGCGATGCCGGGCTCAAATGGCTGGCGCTGGAGTACGCGAAGCTGACCGCGGCATGAAGCGGATCAGGCCTCGGGCTCCGTTGCCGGCGCGGCGGTCATCACGAACACATCGCGGTAACTGGTGTACATGGTCAGAACCATGACCGGCAGCCACAACACCAGGCCAATACCGAAGGGAAGTACCGCGAGGACGAACAACACCGTGCTGGCCAGGCCGTAGACCAGGAACGGCAGGATATTGCGAAAGCCTGCGATGAGGCTGAAAACGATGGCACGAAAGCCCTGCTGGTTGTTCAGGATCACCAGCGAAGGCGAGAACCAAACCGCCATTGCCAGCGGCATGTAAAGCGAAAGTGAAACCAGGAGCGCCAGCAGGATGCGCTCGCGCGCTTCCGGCGAAATGGCGGCCGGATCCCCCACCTGCCCGCCCCGCGCGATTTCCTGGAATTCCGGCCCGCCGATGCTCAGCATCAGGCCCGAGATCAGCACCTGGCCGACCAGGTGCACGCCGCCGACCGTCACCAGCTGCGCGGAGTTCTGGCGGAAGCCGCGAAACAGATGCCCGATCTCGATGCCGCCACCGGCTTCGAGGTCCCTGCACGCGGTCATGATGCCGGCGAGAAAAATGGGGGCGAGCAGGTAGAGCACGTAGGAGCCCGCGACCGGCACCTTTCCCAGCACCCAGCCGATCGCCACCAGAATCAGGTTCAGCACCAGCCAGATCAGCGGGTTCTTCCTGAACAGCGCAAAGGCCTGGACGATCCATTGCCACCCGCGTCCCGGCGGGACGCTGCGGATGCTCATCGGCATGGCAAGCTCATACTGCGAGGCCCGGCTGCCGCTCGGGCGAGGCGCGGTGATTCAAAAGGATGCGGCGGAATCGCTCCGGGTCGTGCTTGTGGGTCAGTTCGCCGGGACGGGGCAGGTGGAAGTCGTACAGGCGCGATACCCAGAATCGCAGCGCGCCGGCGCGCAGCATCCAGGGCCAGGCCTCGCGTTCTTCGGCGGTGAATGGCCGCACCGTGGTATAGGCTTTGAGCATGGCCTGCACGCGCGCCGTGTCTGTGGCCGCATTGGCGTTCACGCACCAGTCGTTGACCGTGATGGCGACGTCGTAGATGAAGCAGTCGACGCAGGCAAAATAAAAATCGATGAATCCACCGACCTGGGCGCCATGTCCCTGGTCCTCGCGGAACAGCACGTTGTCGCGGAACAGGTCTGCATGCACCACGCCTCGGGGCAACGATTCCCGGTTCTGCCCGGCCTGGAAGCGGATCTCCGACCGGAGCAGCTCCTCGTCCTCAGGCTTGAGGAAGGGATAGATTTCGGGTGCGCAGGCGGCCCACCATTGCGCTCCCCGGAGATTGTCGAGGCGGCCCTTGTAGGTTCGGCCGGCAAGGTGCATTTCGGCGAGTACTTCGCCTACTCGTGCGCAATGGTCCGGCGTCGGCTCCAGCACCGGCTGGCCTTCCAGGCAGGTGGCAATGGCGGCCGGCTTGCCATTGAGCTCGCCCAGAAGCTGGTTCTGCAGGTTGGCGATCGGCTTCGGGCACGGCAGGCCATGGCTGGAAAGATGAGCCATCAGGTTCAGATAGAACGGCAGTTCGGCGCCCGTCAGTTTCTCGAACAGCGTCAGCACGAACCTGCCGTGGCTGGTGGTGACAAAATAATTGGTGTTCTCGATTCCCGAGAGAATGCCCTCGAGGTCGACCAGCACGCCGATGGAATAGTTTTTCAGCCAGGCGGAAAGCTGCTCGGGCGTGACTGTCGTGAATACGGACATCGAGTGGCGGGACTACAGGTTCAGTTGCGCTTCGCGTTCCGCGGCGGTGAGCGTGAAGCCGCGTTTCTCGTAATGGTTGAATATCGCTTCGACCACCCCCTCGGGCTCGTCGATGATCTGTATCAGGTTGATGTCGTTGGCGTCGATCATACCCTCGGACACCATGCGGTCGCGCATCCAGTCTAGCAGTCCCTTCCAGTACGAGCTCTGCATCAGGATGACCGGAATGCTGCGGATCTTGCGGGTCTGTACCAGGGTCAACACTTCGCCCAGCTCGTCCAGCGTGCCAAACCCGCCCGGCAGCACGACATAGGCACAGGCGAATTTTACGAACATGACCTTGCGCGCGAAGAAATGGCGGAAGGTCTGGCTGACGTCCTGGTAGCGGTTGGATGCCTGCTCGTGCGGCAACTGGATGTTGAGGCCGACCGACAGCGAGCGTCCCGCATAGGCGCCCTTGTTCGCCGCTTCCATGATGCCCGGGCCGCCTCCGGAGATGACACTGAAGCCGGCGTCGGACAGCTTGCGGCTGATGTTCTCCGCAAGGTGGTAGTAAGGATGGTCAGGCGGCGTGCGCGCGCTGCCGAAAATACTCACTGCCGGACGGATGTGCGCCAGGCGTTCGGTGGCCTCGACAAACTCTGCCATAATTCCAAAAACCCGCCAGGATTCGCGTGCCGACCAGGCCTTCTCGACGAACTCGGGGGCAAGCGGAACCGGAACCTTCTGCTTTTCACTCATGCTGTGTTTTCCGCACTGACCGTCAATGAAAACGCTGGTGCTGGTTGATGGCTCTTCCTATCTTTACCGTGCTTTCCACGCGCTGCCAGACTTGCGCAACAAGCACGGAGAGCCTACCGGCGCGATCAGGGGTGTTCTTTCCATGCTGCGCCGGTTGCGCAAGGAAACAGCAGGCGATTATATCGCTTGCGTATTCGACGCAAAAGGAAAGACATTCCGCGACGACTGGTACCCGCAATACAAAGCCAACCGGCCGCCGATGCCCGACGATCTTGTCGCGCAGATCGAACCGCTCCACCATAGCATCCGCGCGATGGGGTGGCCCCTGCTGATGGTGGACGGCGTCGAGGCGGACGACGTGATCGGCACTCTGGCAAAGCAGGCCGGGCAGCAGGGCATGCAAACCATCATTTCCACCGGCGACAAGGACATCACACAACTGGTGAATCCCCTGGTGCGCCTGGTCAATACCATGTCCAACGAGAATCTCGATGAAGCGGGCGTCGAGACCAAGTTCGGCGTCAAGCCGTCTCAGATCGTGGATTACCTCACGCTGATCGGCGACTCGGTGGACAACGTCCCCGGTGTCGACAAGGTTGGTCCGAAGACCGCTGTCAAATGGCTCGCCCAGTATGGGACGCTGGACAACATCGTCGCGCATGCCGGAGAGATATCGGGAGCAGTGGGAGAAAACCTGCGCAAGGCTCTGCCCTGGCTGCCGACGGCCAGAAAACTGCTGAGCATCAAGTGCGACGTCGAACTTCCGCTTAACCTCGACGATCTCACGCCGAGGCCGGACGATGTAAAGGAATTGTCCGTGCTGTTCGAACACCTCGAGTTCAAGGCCTGGCTGAACGAACTTCAGGGACGCGGGTTGGGAGACGGGCGAGGAGGCGAAAAGCAAACCGGCTCAACCTCCCAGGCTCCGCAGCCGAAGCAGGCGGTGTCGCGGGAATACGAAACTGTGCTGACCGACGAACAGCTTCGGGCCTGGCTGGCGCGCGTCGAAAGCGCCAGGATCGTTTCGGTCGATACGGAAACCACGAGCCTGGATCCCCTGACCGCGCAACTGGTGGGCATCTCCCTCTCGGTCGAGGCGGACAAGGCCGCCTACATACCGGTGTCGCACACCTACGCCGGTGCGCCGGCGCAACTTTCCACCGATCACGTGCTGTCGGTCCTGCGGGGCTGGCTGCAGAATCCGCAACGGCCGAAACTGGGTCAGAACCTCAAGTACGACAAGCACGTGTTTGCGAATCACGGCGTGGCGCTCAACGGCATCGAGCACGACACACTGTTGCAGTCGTATGTTCTCGAGAGCGACCGGCCGCACGACATGGACGACATGGCGATGCGCCACCTCGAAGTAAAGACCATCAGCTACGACGACGTCACCGGCAAGGGCGCCTCCCGCATCTCGTTCGAACAGGTGGACGTCGCGCGGGCGACGGAATATTCCGGCGAAGACGCCGACATCACTCTGCAGCTTCACCAGACCCTGTATCCGCGGATTTCGGCGGACGAAAAACTCGAACGCGTCTACCGCACTATCGAGATGCCGGTGATGGAAGTCCTGTTCATCATGGAGCGCAACGGCGTCCTGCTCGACATCAGGCTACTCGAGCAGCAGAGCCGCGAACTCGGCGCCAAGATGATGGAACTGGAACAGGCGGTACATCAGCAGGCGGGCCAGCCCTTCAACCTGAACTCGCCGAAACAGCTCCAGGAAATCCTGTTCGAGAAACACAAGTTGCCGGTCAAGAAGAAAACGCCGGGCGGCCTGCCTTCGACCGACGAGGACGTGCTGCAGGAACTGGCTCTTGATCACCCGCTGCCGAAACTCATCCTGGAGTACCGCGGACTTACGAAACTGAAGTCGACCTATACCGACAAACTGCCGCGCATGGTGAACGCGAAAACCGGACGCGTTCACACCAACTATGGCCAGGCAGTTGCTGTAACCGGACGCCTGTCGAGCAACGAGCCGAATCTGCAGAACATTCCGGTACGTACTACTGAGGGTCGCCGCATCCGGGAGGCCTTCATCGCTCCCCCGGGTTCGATTATCGTCTCGGCCGATTACTCCCAGATCGAGTTGCGCATCATGGCGCACCTGTCGCAGGACAAGGGACTGCTGCACGCCTTTGCCACCGGCCAGGACGTGCACCGGCATACGGCGGCTGAAGTCTTCGGGATCGACTCGGCTTCCGTCAGCAGCGAACAGCGGAGGTACGCCAAGGTGATCAACTTCGGTCTGATCTACGGCATGTCGGCGTTCGGCCTCGCGGCCCAGCTTGGCATCGAGCGCGGCGCGGCCAATCAGTATATGGAGCGCTACTTCCTGCGCTATCCCGGCGTGAAGGAGTACATGGAGCGCACCCGCGAATCCGCGCGCAATTTCGGCTATGTGGAAACGGTGTTCGGACGCCGGCTGTATCTGAACGAGATCAAGTCTGGCAATCCGGCACGGCGCCAAGGCTCCGAGCGGGCGGCCATCAATGCACCGATGCAAGGCACCGCGGCGGATCTGATCAAGCTCGCGATGATCGTCGTGCAGGACTGGATTCGCGATTCAGGCCTCGTCAGCCGCCTGATCATGCAGGTACACGACGAACTGGTACTGGAAGTTCCGCAGGCGGAACTGGAACTGGTGAAGAAACAATTACCCGCGTTGATGGAAGGCGTGACGCAACTCGACGTGCCGCTGGTTGTCGACGTTGGCGCCGGACCGAACTGGGAGAAGGCGCACTAGCTGATAGGCTGGTGGCTGCTGGCTAGGGGCTAGAAAAGGCTAGAGAGTGTCCTTCTTCTTTTCCCTTTTCCCTTTTCCCTTTTCCCTTTTCCCTCGTCTCTCGCTTCTACCCTTCCTTCGTCTTCCTGTCCGGGTTGCGCGTGATGACCCCGCAGGCAATGCGTGCCCCGGAGTTCCCGGCAGGCTGGGATTTGAGATCATCTGCATTGGCGTGGACAACCAGTGCGCGCCCGACAATGCTGTCCGTTCCGTTGCCGAATGCAAGGCCGCCGTCGACTACCACGGTGGCTGCGATGTTGCCCTTGTCGTCCGCAGTCAGATTTCCCAGATCACCGCCATGGCGTTTGGAGCCGGCCGTCCCGCCGTGATCGGACGATGAAGGATTGAAGTGGGGACCCGCGCTGGCGCCGTCGCGCGCCGTGCAATCGCCAATTTCATGGATGTGAATGCCGTGCGTGGAATTTGGGGAAAAACCGCTCAGATTGGCGGTGACCAGCACCACCCCACCCTTGCGTACAAAATCCACCGCGCCGCGCACCGTGCTTCCCTGGGTGGGCTCGAGTACCGCCATTGCGGACGGATCCTCGTAGCGGGTTCCACCCTTGTCGTGGCCCGCGCAAGCCGGCAGCATCAGTCCACATGCGGCCGCTATAAGCCATCCGGTTGTTTTCATGGCAGTGCCCTCGTATTTACTCAGATTGGGAATGGACTTGCCCGGCCCGGCAAAGAATTGATTACCCTGCAGGCAGCAGCCAGACGGCGAACAATACCAAATGCGGCTTCGCGATGCCTGGGAGCGAAACGCCAAGTGGATTGCGCCCGGCCGCGGCTAATAAAAAATCACCGCCAGCGATCCGTTCCTGGCTTCAGCGACGGAACAGGCATAAGACAGCGCCGCCTGGGGCGCTTTGAACCTGGCGAGCGCGCGGCTGCGCCCTTCTTCCAATACTTCCCACAGTCCGCTAGCGCGACGCAGAACGCGAAAGGCGGTCGAGAATCCCGGGATGACCTTCATGGCACTCCTCCTGATCACATTGGTTGCAGTTCAAGTTTTGGCATGTCTTGCTTGTCGATTCGCGTGACTATCCGATTGTTCAACGCGCTGGCTCTGAATTTGCAATCGCCGTGCCTATGTCATGCACTGACCCGCGCTTATCCGCTATCGCGTTATTGCGCAATTACTTAGCCACTCGCATAAGGGCGCACAGGACTGCGGCCGAGAGGCTTCTCCCTGTAGGGATTACCGGCGGGCTGCAAGTTTTACAGCCGGCTGACCGCCGGGCTGTTCACGGGTCGCTGGCGGCAAAAGACTGGAGAACAGACATCCACGCCGGTGTCGGTCACTACGGCGTGTTCAGCAGACGGCGCTGGAATAACAACATCCATCCGGTGATGCGTGACGTTATCCACGTCAGCGAGTGAATGAGTTCTCACCGTGCAAAGCACGTCAAACGCGCGTCAGAGTGATCGCTTTCTCAGGACAGGCGGAGACACACAACCCGCAAGCGTGACAGGCATCGGCATTGGTGGCGAAGGCCTGCTGCCAGCGATGCGCGTATCCCTTGAGCTTACCGCGCAGGCTCAGGCCCTTGCGATGTTCAGGTGGGACCGTCCCCATTGCGAAAACATCATAAGGACAGACTTTCACGCATTCTTCCTTGCCTTCGCAAAGGTTGCGGTCGATGACCGGCCTGAACAGTCCGGGTTCCTGCTTGCAGTCGGTTTCGATGCCCATGGATGCCTTGGCGCAAAAAGAATGAGAACAACACCATTATAGGTGCCGTCCCGCTTGCTCCGGCCACGCTCAGCCCTGCAGCTTCGCTTCCAGGGTGATTTTCGCGTTCAGCAGTTTCGACACCGGGCATCCGGCCTTGGCGTTGTTGGCCGCCGTATCGAACGCCTGCTGGCTGGCGCCGGGAATCCTTGCCACGAGGTAGAGGTGGACGGCCGTAATCGAAAACCCGCCTTCGACTTTTTCCAGCGTCACCGTCGCAGTCGTACTAATGCTCTCGGCCTTCAGTCCGGCCTCGCCGAGTTGCGCAGACAGCGCCATGGAGAAGCAGCCGGCATGCGCAGCGCCGATGAGCTCTTCCGGATTGGTGCCGGGACCGTTCTCGAAACGGGTGTTGAAACCGTACTGGGCATTGGAAAGCACGCCGCTTTCCGTGGATATCGTTCCTTTACCATCCTTGAGGCCACCCTTCCAGACGGCCGAGCCCTTCTTCTTGATCACCATGTGCTGCCTCCAATTGAATATTTGCTGAACCCTGTCGGCCATTCCACCGCCGCACCAGATAGACAGGAGTCCAAGTGCTTTGTTCTGTGCCGTTCCGCAGCGGGGGCAGAACAAGTTCAACGCCAGCTCAGCTTACGGCCGCGCCAACTCGGCAGTTTTCAACGGTGCCAGTTCGAGCTGGATGCTGTCCTTGTCGTCGGCCACCCAGATCTGACCTTCCTGGATGGTGTATTGCAGCTTCATGTTTCGTTGTGCAAGGGCCGCCATAGCCTGGCTGGCTTCCCTGGGAACATTCCATACGCTCAGGTTGCTGTTGCGCTTGAGGTCCGGGCCGGTCTGGTTCCACCAGATGCCGGCGCCGTGTCCGCCATAACAGTAGATGCCGACTTGTTCCGCGCGCCCGCATGCCCGACGGATACGCTTCTCTTCGGGCAAGCCGACGTCCAGCCAGAGGTCGATGGCACCGGTGAGATCCCGCAACCACAAGTCAGGCTCATCCTCCGCGCCCAGGCCTTTGCCGAATGCCAGCGCGTCCTGTGCGTGCAATGCGAAGGCCAGCAGACGGACCATCATGCGTTCGTCGGTCTCGGAGGGATGGCGGGCGACCGTCAGGATATGACTTCCGTAGTAGTGCCGGTCCATGTCCGCGACCTGCAGTTCAGCTTTGAAGATTGTCGCCTTGAGAGCCATTTTTTTGGGGCGCACCGATGGTCTGGCGCGAGCAGATTCAGGCGGCGGGCGCAGGCTCCACAGACGCCAGGCCAATGCCGAGCGAATACTGGATGCTGTAGAGCTTGGCGTAGATCCCGCCCTTCGCCAGCAGTTCGGCATGCGTGCCGACCTCGGCAATCCGCCCTTCATCGAGCACCACAATGCGATCAGCCTTCTCGATGGTGGACAGCCGGTGGGCAATCACGATCGTCGTGCGATGTTGCATCAGTTCCTCGAGCGCGGCCTGTACGTGCTTTTCCGATTCTGAATCCAGCGCCGACGTCGCTTCGTCGAGGATCAGGATCGGCGCATCCTTGAGGACGGTGCGGGCAATAGCCAGGCGCTGCCGCTGGCCTCCGGAAAGCCGTACGCCGTTCTCGCCAATCAGGGTGTCGAAACCCTGCGGCATGGCCCGGATGAACTCCACCGCGTGTGCGGCTTCCGCGGCGCGCTCGATGGCTTCGCGGCTGGCGCCCGCCGCCTGTCCGTACGCGATATTGGCGGCAACCGTATCGTTGAACAGGGCAACTTCCTGGCTCACCAGTGCGATGTTCCTGCGCAGGCTGGCAAGAGACAACGATTCCAGATTGTGCCCGTCCAGGGTAATGCGGCCCGAACCCGGGTGATAGAAGCGTGGCACCAGATTGGCGAGGGTTGTCTTGCCGCTGCCGCTGGAGCCGACCAGCGCAACGGTTTCGCCGGCGCGGATCGTCAAGGTTACGTCCTTCAGCGCCGGCCGTTCCGCACGGGGATACTGGAAACCGAGGTTCTCGAAACCGACCTCCCCGTGAAGGCGATCGATCGTGATCTTTCCTTCGTCCTTCTCCGGCACCTCGTCCACCAGCGCGAACACGCTCTCCGCCGCGGCCAGGCCGCGCTGCAGATGTTCGGCCACGCCCGTCAGGCGCTTGAGCGGCGGGGTCAGCAACAGCATCGCCGCCAGGAAGGAAACGAATCCGCCGACTGTGGTGGCATCGGACTGCGCCTTCACCGTCGCGTAATAGACCACTACCGCGGTCGCCAGCGCTGCCAGCAACTGGACGATGGGGACGTTGGCGGCCGCGGCAGCGGTCTGCTTCATGCTGAAACCGCGCAACCGGTTGCTGGTATCGGAAAAGCGCTTCGACTCGTATTCCTGACCACCGAAAATTTTTACTACTTTGTTGCACTCTACGGTTTCCTGCAGCACCTGCGTGATGTCACCCATCGCCTGCTGGGTCATGCGGCTCATGTTGCGCAAGCGAATGTTGAAATAACGCACCACCACTGCGATTGGCGGCACCATGATCAGCGAGATCAGAGTGAGCCTCCAGTCGACGTACAGGAGATAAGCCAGCAGGCCAATGATGGTGACCGAATCCTTCACCAGCACGGTCACAACATTCGTTGCAGCGCTGGTCACCTGTGCGGCGTCGAACGTAAAGCGGGAAATCAGGTTGCCGGTGGTGGTGTCGTGAAAATAGCCCAGGGGCAAAGCCAGCATGCGACGGAACATCTGGTCACGCAGATCGACGACGACTTTATTGCCGACCCAGGCGCTGGCGTAGGCACCGATGTAGGACCCGAAGCCACGGATCACATAGATCATTATCAGGAACAGCGGCACCCATTTGATGAGGAAGGGGTCCTTCTCCACGAACGTGCCGTCGAGGAAGGGCTTGATCGCCGCGGGTAGGACCACCTCCGTGGCCGCGGTGATCAGCATGCCGATGATGGAAAAAGCGAACACGCCCCAGTACGGCTTCACGTAACGTAGCAGCCGCAGGTAGAGCTGAGTGCTGGTCATTTGTTGCATGGAGGGAAAGATAACATAACGGTCCAACACCCTATCCCTCACCACCTCACCCCCCGCCCTCGCCGCTCCAGGGACAAGGGAACACTCACATGCACCCGTAGGGGTGTGAAGCGGAGCAGAAGGCGGGGGGCGAGGTGGCGGGGGTGATTACCCGTGATTGACCATGATATGCCGTACCACGGTGTAGTCTTCCAGACCGTACATTGACATGTCCTTGCCGTAACCGGACATTTTCACGCCGCCATGGGGCATTTCGTTGGCGAGCATGAAGTGGGTGTTGATCCAGGTGCAGCCGTACTCCAGCCTTGCCGCGACTTTCATGGCGCGGCCCACGTCTTTGGTCCAGACCGATGAGGCGAGGCCATACTCCGAATCGTTGGCCCAGTCGACGGCGTCGTCGGTATCCTTGAACCGCGTTACCGACACCACCGGCCCGAACACTTCCTTGCGCACGATCTCGTCGTCCCGGAGTGAGCCGGCGATAAGCGTAGGCTGGTAGAAGAAGCCCTTACCCGGGGCTACCGCACCGCCGGCGACCGCTTCTATGTGCCGGGAGGCCAGTGCGCGCTCCACGAAGCCGGCGACGCGATTGCGTTGGGCGGCGCTGATGAGCGGGCCGATTTCCGAGTCCTCGTTCTCGGGCTGGCCAAACTTGATCGATTTCACCGCGGCGCCAAGATCGGCAACCAGCTTGTCATGGATTTTTGCGCCCGCATAGATTCGGCACGCCGCGGTGCAGTCCTGGCCCGCGTTGTAGTAACCGAAGGTGCGCAAGCCGGCAACGACGGCTTCAAGGTCGGCATCGTCGAAGACGATGACCGGGGCCTTGCCGCCGAGTTCGAGGTGCGTGCGCTTGATGGTGGCCTGCGCCGCCTGCACGACTTTCTGGCCTGTGGAAATGCTGCCGGTGACCGAGATCATGCGGACGCCGGCGTGATTGATCAGCGGCGTGCCGACGCTGTCACCGCGACCGTGGACGACGTTCACCACCCCTTTCGGGAAAATCTCGGCGAGGAGTTCGGCGAGCTTGAGCGTGGTCAATGGCGTCATTTCCGAGGGCTTGATCACCACTGTATTGCCGGCAGCGAGCGCCGGTGCCAGCTTCCACGCCGCCATCATCAGGGGATAGTTCCAGGGCGTGATCTGGGCCACCACGCCGACCGGGTCGCGCCGGATCATGCTGGTGTGGTTCGGCAGGTATTCGTCGGCAGCGCTTGCGTGCAGGCAACGCGCCGCGCCGGCAAAGTAGCGGAAGCAGTCGACAATCGCCGGCATCTCGTCCGCCAGTGCTCGCGCCTTTGGTTTGCCGCAATTGAGCGATTCGAGATCCGCAAACGATCTCGCCTCCTGCTCGATGCGGTCGGCTAGCTTCAGCAAGAGCAGCGAGCGCTCCTGCGGGGTGGTCGAGCCCCAGCTGCGGTAGGCCAGACGCGCGGCTTCGACTGCCTGGTCGACCTGGTCGGGCGAGGCCTCGCAGATCATCACGATGGTTTCGCCGGTCGCCGGATTGAGCACTTCGACTTCCGCGCCTGCGCCGGCGACGAGCTGGCCGTTGATCAGCAACTTGGTCTGCATGATTGACTCCTGGAAGAGAATTTCTATTTTCCGCTGCCCGCGACTTCGTGGGTATCGCGGGTTAGATAAAACGCCATGAGGATCGGAATGAACGTCACCGCAATCACGAACACAGCAACAACGTTGGTGACCGGACGCTGGCGCGGCCGCACCAGTTCCGAGAGCATCCAGATTGGCAGCGTGGTCTGCTGTCCGGCGGTGAAGGTGGTGACGATGACTTCGTCGAATGAAAGCGCAAAGGCGAGCATGCCCCCGGCGAGCAGTGCGGTGGCGATGCCAGGCAGCACCACATAACGAAAAGTCTGGAATCCGTTCGCACCCAGGTCCATTGAGGCTTCGATGAGCGCAGGAGATGAACGCCGGAACCGGGCCAGCACGTTGTTGTAAACCACCACGATGCAGAACGTGGCATGGCCGATGACGATTGTCCAGAAACTGAAAGGGATGCCGGCCAGGTTGAAGGCGGAGCGCAGGCTGATGCCGGTGATGATGCCGGGCAGTGCAATCGGCAGGATCAGGAGCAGCGAGATCGCCTCGCGGCCGAAAAAGCGGGAGCGCCAGACGGCCGCTGCCGCCAGGGTGCCGAGGACCATCGCCAGCATTGTGGAAATCGTCGCCACCTGCAGCGATAGCGATAATGCGGCACGGATATCCTCGCGCTCCCAGGCCACCGCAAACCATTTGATGGTAAGTCCGGGCAGCGGGAACACGAAACTTTTGTCGTCCGTGCTGAAGGCGTACAGGATGATGAAGAACAGGGGCACATGGAGGAACATGACGCCCGCGGCTGCGGCCAGCTTCAGCGGCAGGCCTGCTTTTCCCCCAGCGCCGCGGCTTTTAGAGCGCATCGAAAGCTCCATAGCGGCGGGCGACCAGCAGGTAGATCGCCATGATCACGACCGGCACGACGGTGAACGCCGCCGCCAGGGGAATGTTCCCGGCAGTGCCCTGCAGTTGGTACACGGCCTGGCCGATGAACGGCCGGGAGTTACCGATGATGCCGGGGATGATGTAGTCGCCGAGGGTCAGGGAGAACGTGAAAATCGAGCCGGCGACCACACCCGGAAATGCCAGCGGCAGGATCACTTTTCTGAACGTTTCTCTCGGGGTCGCACCAAGGTCGGCCGAGGCTTCCGTCAGCGAGGCCGGCACACGCTCAAGCGCCGCCACGATCGGTAGGATCATGAACGGTAGCCAGATGTAGAGGAAAACCAGGAAGCTGCCGATGTAGGAAGTCGACAGGGACGGCCCGCCGATCACCGGTATGGACAATGCGGCGTCGAGCAGCCAGGTCAGGTGCAACTGCTGCGCGAACCAGGGCACGATGCCTTCCTTGGCCAGGATCAGCTTCCACGCGTACACCCGCACCAGGTAGCTGGACCATAGGGGCAGCATCACCGCCAGGTAAAGCAGCGCCTTCATCCGCATTGAGGCGTAGCGCACCATGTAATAGGCGATCGGGAATGCGATCAGCGCGGCAGCGATCGTCACGGCGGCGGCCATGGTCGCCGTGCGGATGAAAACATAGACATTCGCGATGGTTAGCAACTGCCCGTACGTCGCCATCGAGAATTCCCGGATGATGCTGCCGGAAAAATCGTCGATGTAGAAGAAACTTTGCAGCAGCAGGGCAAACAGGGAACCGAGGTAGATGATTCCCAGCCAGATCAGTGGCGGCGCCAGCAGGAGCAACAGGAACAGGCGCGGATGCAGATACAACGCGGAGGAAATCCGGTGCACCAGCGGCCCGCGCGCGGCGGCTGCGCTCACGCGGGGCCGCCGAGCAATTGGTTGAGGTTCCGCGGCCAGGTCAGCCTGACGGTTTCGCCTACTCCGGCAGCCGGCCGGCCGCCGCTGTTGTTCTGGCGCATCACCGCAAGCTCGCCGCCGCCGTCGAGGGCTACGGCATAGCGCGTGGTCGCGCCGTGATAAGTTACCGCGCGGACTCTGCCGGCGACCGAGAACCAGCCGTCGGGAACCGGTTCGTTGGCGGCGGTCATGGTGATCTTCTCAGGGCGGATGGCGAAAGGTTGCGGCTTGCCCGACAAGCGTTGTGCCAGTCCGCCTTCGCAGATGTTCGAAACGCCGACGAAACCGGCGACGAACGCGGTTGCGGGATGTTCGTAGATATCCGCCGGTGCGCCGATCTGTTCGATCCTGCCGTGGTTGAACACGGCAAGGCGGTCGCTCATCGCCAGCGCTTCATTCTGGTCGTGGGTGACGTAGACGAAAGTGATGCCCACCTGGCGCTGCAGCGACTTCAGCTCTTCCTGCATCTGTTCGCGCAGCTTCAGGTCGAGCGCCCCCAGCGGTTCGTCTAGCAACAGCACGCCGGGCCGATTGATCAACGCGCGCGCCAACGCCACGCGCTGGCGTTGGCCGCCGGAGAGTTGGTTCGGTTTGCGGTCGCCCAAGGCTTCGAGCTTCACCAGGGCGAGCATTTCCCGGGACTGCCGGCGACGCTCCCCGGGCGCGACCTTGCGGATCATCAGGCCGTATTCCACGTTCTCGGAAACAGTCATGTGCGGGAACAGCGCGTAGTCCTGGAACACCGTGTTGACGTCGCGCTCGTAGGGCGGCACCCGGTCCACGTTGACGCCGTGGACAGCGATATGGCCAGCATCGGGCTGTTCGAATCCGGCGATCAGACGCAGGCAGGTGGTCTTGCCGGAACCGGACGGCCCCAGCATGGAAAAGAATTCGCCGTCGCCGATCTCGAAGCTGACGTTGTCGACCGCGTGCACTTCACCGAAATGGCGGGCGACGCCGTCGAAGCAGACTGCCGTTTTTTTCTGCTGCATGGGCGCAGGGACACCAGCAAAGGAACGGGCCGCACAGGCGGCCCGTTCCGTTCGTTCGTCTATCGGATGCTATCTGCCACCCAGCACGGCAATGTAGTCGGTCACCCAGCGGTAGTAGGGCACGCAGGTACGGCCGCTGCCGCAGTTCGCCACGGGCGTGCGCCAGAACCAGATGCGATCGAATTCCTTGATGCCGTTCGTTTCGCATCCCTTCTCGCCCAACAACGCATTGCCCTTGCAGGCTTCAGGCACTACCGGCACGGAGCCAAACCATGCGGAAAGGTCGCCCTGCAGCTTCTTGTTCACCGAATGCTCCATCCACATATAAGCGCAGTTCGGGTGCGGCGCTTCGGCGTGCATCATGGTCGTATCGGCCCAGCCGGTTGCGCCTTCCCTCGGCACGATGCTGGCGATGGGCGCCTTCTTCGACTGCAGCAGATTTACCTGGAAGCCCCATGAGGATGAAGCCACCACGCCTTCGTTGGTGAAGTCGTCGATCTGGACGAAGGCGTCATGCCAGTAGCGCGACACCAGCTTGCGCTGTTCGCGCAACAGGGTCAGCGCCGCCTTGTACTGCTTCTCGTCAAGTTCGTACGGATTCTTGATGCCCAGGTCGGGCTGCGCATGCATCAGGTAAAGCGCCGCGTCGGCAATGTAAATGGGTCCGTCGAACGCCTGCACCCGGCCCTTGTTGGACTTGCCGTCGTCGAGCGTGGTTTCCTTGAACACCACTTCCCAACTCTGCGGCGGGCTCTTGAAGGCCTTGGTGTTGTACGCAAGGACGTTATAGCCCCACTGGTAGGGCACGCCGTAATGCTTGCTGCCGACGTAATGCCAAGGCGCCTTCTGCAGCCGGGGGTCGATGTTCTTGTAGCTGGGAACCAGGCTGATATTGACTTCCTGGACGCGCTTGCCGGAAATCAGCCGCATGCTGGCGTCACCCGAAGCTGTCACGAGGTCGAAACCGCCCTCGTTCATGAGCGCCACCATTTCGTCCGAGGTGCCGGCAGTCTTCACCCTGACCTTGCAGCCGGTCTTCTTCTCGAAATCGGTAACCCAGTCGAATCCCTTGTCGGTTTCGCCGCGCTCGATATAGCCCGGCCAGGCGACGATATCCACGGCACCTTCCCCTTTGCCGACTTTGTCTTGCCTGGCCATGGCCGGCGAGGCGCACAACGCTGCGGCGGCTATCGCCGCCACCAAACAACTACCCGACACTCGAAGTCCGCGGTACGGCATGACGCTCTCCTTTATTGTGGGGTCCCGCTTTGGAAAGACAGCAAATCTTGGTTCAGCGTACGCCCGGACGCCAAGTCCGGCAAGCGTCCGTCATATTTTGAAACAGCTGCCGGACCGGCGCAGGCGGGCGGGAATCCCGTCAAGCCGGGACCGCCGCCTTGCCGGCCAGATCGGCCTCAGTCGCCGAACATCAGCTTTAGTGCGAGAAATGCGCTCCGCCCGGGCAACGGATAGGCGCTGAAGCGACCCGGAGTAAAGATGCTGGTCACTGCGTAGTTGTAGTACTCCTCGTCGAACAGGTTGTTCACAGTCAGGGAGAGGCTGGCCCTGCGCATTTCGTAGGCCAGGCGCAAGTCTGTTGTGCTGTAGGACGGGATCTTTGTGCCGAACTCGTTCTCCTCGTCATTTTCCATGAACTGGCTGTCGACGTAACTCCACAGACCGTCGAGATGCAGTTGCTCTGTCAACCTGAAGGCTGCGCTCACGCTCGCCCGGTTGCGCGCGACAAGTGGAACTGTTTTGCCCGCGACGCTGGTGGTGCCGCCATCGATGGTGCCTTCCTTGAACTCCGCTTCGGTATAGGTATAGGCCAGACGCAGGTCGATGCGCGCCGTCGGCCGGGTACCGAACTCGGCCTCGATCCCCTGCCTTCGTGAAGCGGGCAGGTTGGTGTTGCCCGTACCAAAGGAGAAGGGATCCAGATGAATCTCGTCCTTCAAGTCCATCTGGAATACGCCGATCCTGGCCCGGGAGGACTGGTGACGCCAATCCAGCCCCAGCTCATAAGTTTCCGAAGTTTGCGGACGCAGGAACTGGAATTCCTGCGCGAAGCTTGCCGAGCCCTCGTACAGTTCATCCACCGTGGCAAAGCGGAATGCCCGCGACCCCCGGACATAGGCCGACCAGTTGTCGTTCAGTCCCTGGCGTACGCCGAGTTCGAGTGCATGCTGCTGCTCGTTCTGCTCACCCTGCGGCGATCCACCATTGATGAAGGAGGGATTGGGTGCCGTCGAATCGAACGTATCCGTTGCATCGATGCTGAACCACTCGAGCCTGGCACCCGCCGTGACCGTCGTCCTGGGTGTGAGGGTAAGGGTCTCCAGGAAATAGACGGCGCGATTCTCCTGCTGCGCGTCCACCCTGTGGATGGGCTGCCCGATCGTGGCCACCGAACTGGACTGGTCCAGACGATAGTCCCAGACATACCAGTCGAATCCCACCACCAGGCTGCCAGGCAGGGCCGATTGCGAATGATCGAAACGCAACCGCGGCGTCACCGCGAAGACATCGAGATCGACTTCGCGGTAATCCGGAAAACCACTGAAATCGAAATAGGAAGTCTGCTCCTTGCGGCGATACGAGAGTCCCACTATCGACGCGACGTTCCCGTCAGCGCGCGTCCAGTCGAACTGCAGGGAACCGTCGTCGCGCGTCGCGTAGTCCTTGGGCGTGGTGGCTCCACGGCGATCTGTTTCCAACAGATTCTCGCCGATGCTCGGCTGGACGGCCCGCCCACCCGGCAGCCGGAGATCCTGCCGCGCCCCGGCGAACCGGAGCGAGAAGTCGTTCTTGTCACCGCCCCACCTGGCGTCGGCAAACGCCGCCGACTGGGTGTTCTCATTGTTGTCGCGATAACCGTGCGAATCGAACCAGGATCCACCGACTCGCAAGCCGGCGCTTTCTCCCGCAAGGTCGCCATCCACCCGCGCGGTATAGGTATCGAAGCTTGCCGCCCCGAGGGTGACCGATGCCCGGTTTCCGTCGTTACCCGGCTTGCGGGTAATGATGTTGATGACCCCGGACACCGCCCCGTCGCCATACAGGACGGCACCGCTGCCGCGCAGGATCTCGATGCGCTCGATGAAATCAAGCGGAATCGCGGACCACTGCACGCCGGAAAAATCGATGTCGTTCTGCCGGCGGCCATCGACCAGGATCAGCGTATTCTGGGCCGCGGCAGCGCCAAAGCCCCGCATATCCACGGTGGCCTGGGCGCCATTGTTGCCAAACAGGTCCCTGCCCCCGAGGCCGGCTTGCGACGCCAGGAGTTCCGGCACCGTCCGGGCCGGAGAGCGCCGGATCTGCTCCGAGGAAATTACGCTCACGCTGACAGGCTTGTCGGCATAGCCGTCTTCGAACCGCGTGGCGGTCACCACGACTTCCTCGGTTACCAGATTGGTAGTGTCCTGCGCGAAAGACGTACTGACGACAGCGCAACCGGCGAGGATCGCCGGCAAGAGGGCCTTCATTGGTTTTTCTCCCTGAAATGCACGCCCGCCGCGTGCGGTGATTGATGACAGGGAGTTTTCGTATGGGTCGTGTTCGGAATGCCGGTGCGATCCGGTTCCGGATGCCCGCCCCGCGCGGAAACTCCGTTCGCGATCGTCGGGCCGGTATCCGGGCTTGCGAACCGGGCGTGTCGCCTTCCCATGGGGCTTTCCGGAAAACCATCCCGGATTACCTCACAGTGGCCTGATGACACGCCCCTGAAGTCGCTTACCGTTGCGGGGGCAGCACAGGAATTGCTGCGACGGACGTTAATCCGGCGCGCGCGCACCTGTTTCCCGTTTGACCCTTACGGACAATCCGGCCGGGCACCCGAGAACGTGGCGGAATTCTATCTCAAGGACCGGCGGCACCAAACTGGTTTGCCGGGGCCAGTTGAGCAAAGCCCACCAGCGAGCACGATGTATTAAAATACATTCAAATAAACCCGTTAGCAGTTGACTTTGCTGGATTTTCATCTTTATAGTATCTTATGGATGCTGAGCTCAATTCGCTTGACGAGAAGATCGCGCAACTGGCCAAGCTGTGCCAGAAACTGCGCGGGGACAACACCCAGCTGCGACAGCAGCTGGCATCGGTCCATACTGAGAACAAGCTGCTTGCGGAAAAAGTGAATGCCGCCCGGACCCGCCTCGAGTCGCTGCTCAATCAGATTCCCGACGGCGCCGAATGAGCAAGGAAACCAAAGGTCTCGACGTGAGCATCATGGGCCGCGAATTCCGCGTCTCGTGCACGGAAGAGGAGCAGAAGGATCTGCTCAAAGCTGTTGAATTCCTCAACAGCAGGATGAAGGAAATCCGCGACACCGGGAAAGTCATAGGCGTCGAGCGCATTGCGATCATGGCCGCGCTGAATATCACGCACGAGCACCTTTCCACGCGCACGGCCGGCGGTTTTGACGTGGGGGAGTTTAAGCGTAGAATTATTCGCATGCAGGCAACGTTAGACCAGGCCATCGAAGGCCAGGACGAGTTGTTCTGAAGACTGTCAATGTCCCCTGCGTTGTCGTCAGGCTTTAATTCTTTGAACCAATGTTACTTCTCTTGGTTGCGGCCTAATGCAGCGCTGTTGTGCGCGTCCCAATGCGGAAGCGCCTGATGTGCTCGGAAAGCGACCACCTTGGACCCTAGGTTCAAGATGACGGCCTGACGGCACGCGCGGGGGGCTCCCTATGCGGAAGAACAAAAGCGGCGATGCCGCTTTTTTTTAGTTTGCACGCACCGCCGCGTTTTGCTCTCGCGCGACAATCCGCTAGAGTTCCGGCTTCACCGACTTCCTTCCTGCGGACATGAACCACTGGCTGCTGAAATCCGAGCCGGATGTTTTCGGAGTAGAGCATCTTGCCGCCGAGCTGTACAAGACTGCCGCATGGTGGGGCGTGCGCAACTACCAGGCGCGCAATTTCATGCGCGACCAGATGAAACTCGGCGACCGCGCATTTTTCTACCACTCGAGCTGCCCGGAGCCTGGCATTGCCGGAATCGTGCAGGTATCGCGCCTGGCTTATCCTGATGAAACCCAGTTCGACCGCAAGGGCAAGTACTTCGACCCCAAGGCAAGCCGCGACCTGCCGCGCTGGTTCAACGTCGACGTCAAGCTCGTGAAGAAAACCCGGCTGGTCGGCCTGCAGGAGTTGCGCTCGCACCCACAACTCGCCTCCATGGTGATACTGAAACGCGGCAACCGCCTGTCCATCACGCCGGTGGAACCTCGCGAGTGGGAGTTCATCGTGGGAATCCTGTAGCAGGCCGGCGATGGAGTGGTGGATCGTTTATCTGCTGATGGGCCTGTTCGTCGGTTTTTTTGCCGGGCTGCTCGGCATCGGCGGCGGCCTCATCCTGGTCACGCTGATGGTCTACCTGTTCACGGTGCAGGGCTTCCCCGAAGACCGCATCCTGCACATTGCCCTCGGCACCTCGATCACCAGCATTGTCTTTACCTCGATTTCCAGCTTGCTCGCACACCACAAGCATGGGGCGGTGCGCTGGGACATCGTGCGCGCGGCGGTCCTCGGGCTCATCGTCGGCACGCTGCTCGGGACCCTTGTCGCCGATCAGCTGAAATCGAAATACCTGGCGATATTCTTTGTGATCTTTGTCTACTACTCGGCCTTGCAGATGTTCATCAACGCCAAGCCGAAGCCCTCGCGGCAGTTGCCAGGCCGGCTGGGTTTGAATCTAGCATCGGTAGTCATTGGAGTCCTGTCGGCACTGGTCGGCGTCGGTGGCGGAGTTATGACCATCCCGCTCATGTCGATGTGCAATGTGCCCATGCGCAATGCGATCGGCACCTCGGCCGCGTTGGGTCTGCCCATCGCCATCGCAGGAACCATCGGCTACATCGTCACAGGCCTGGGCAAGGATCACCTGCCGCCTTTCAGCGTGGGCTATGTCTATCTACCGGCACTGATCGGAATCGTGATCGGCACGCTGGTCACCGTGCCCTGGGGCGCGAAGATGGCGCACACTCTGCCGGTTTCCCGCCTGAAGAAAATATTCGCGGTGATCCTGTTCATCCTGGCGACCAGGATGCTCTGGACCCTGTTCTAAGAATCAGCCGCGCGTCTTGAACCAGCCGGTCAGGCTAAAGCGCTCACGCTTTGCCGGCAGGACTTCGTGCGGAAAACGATCACTGAGGAACAGAACCAGCGTCCCGCCGTCCGGCCTGATATCCACATGCCTGGACACCGGCTTTCGCTCGAGGTAAAGCCGCAGTTCGCCGCCGTCTTCACTTTGCCAGTTCGAATTGAGGTAAAGGATGCTCGAGAGGCGTCGCCTTGAGTCTCTGCTGAACTGGTCGAGGTGTTTGCGGTAGAACGCGCCAGGCGCGTATCGGGCGAAGTGACATTCGAACTCGAACAGGCCGAGCTGCAGTTCCCGGTTCAGTTTCAGGCGAATTTCTTCGAAGCGATCCAGGCATTCCTTTTGCGCTTCACTGCTGCCCGACTGTTCCAGCCAGAGGATCTGGTCGGCACGAACATCTCCGGCAATCTGGCGGTCAGCGCCGCTGCCGATCGCGGCGTCATGAAACGAACCCTGGGCGGCCAGCCGGGCGCATTCCTCGCCGAGGGCCGCGACCATTCCGGGGACAATGAATGATGGAATCGCAACCCAGCCATCGCGACCTATCCGGTCACTGATCCGCTCGAGCACGTCGAGGTCTTGCACGGTATTCATCCTCTGCCAGCTCCGAGCTAGAGTTTTCCCACTTTGGGTGTATCGCAAGCAGACAGCTCGCCGGCCTCCAATCCGCGCCTGAACCAGCGAACCCGCTGCTCCGAACTGCCGTGCGTGAAGCTTTCCGGCGCTACATGGCCGCGCGCCTGCGTCTGCAGCCGGTCATCGCCGATCGCCGATGCGGCGTTCAATCCTTCTTCGATGTCGCCGGCTTCCAGCACCTGCCGCGAACGATTCGCGTGATTGGCCCAGATGCCCGCAAAACAATCCGCCTGTAATTCCTGGCGTACTGACAACCGATTGGCCTGCTCCGGGCCGGACCGGGCTGCCTGGGCAACTTTGCCTGTAGTCCCCAGCAGGTTCTGCACATGATGGCCGACTTCATGGGCGATGACGTAGGCTTGCGCGAAATCGCCCGATGCGCCGAGGCGTTTGTCCAGGGTCTGGAAGAAGTCGAGATCGAGATAGACTTTCTGGTCGCCGGAGCAATAGAACGGGCCAACGGCGGATTGCGCGAAGCCGCAGGCCGATTGCACGGCGCCGGAGAAAAGTACCAGCGTGGGCACCTGGTATTGCGCACTGCCGCGCCGGAAGATTTCGCCCCAGGTATCCTCGGTATCGGCGAGCACGACGGCCACGAATTCCTTGATGCCGTCCTGCGCCGGATCGACCGGAGCGGCGCTCTGCGGCGATGTCGGCCCCGCGTCCTGCAGGATCACACGGGGGTCCACGCCGAAAAACATGGCAATCAGCGCGATCACGACCACGCCGATTCCGCCGCCGGCAATGCGGCCCGGCATGCGCATGCCGCGCCTGTCCTCTATATTTTCGCTACGCCTTCCGCTTTGCCAGCGCATGCAGGTCTCCTCGGGTGTCGCGGTAGCGCCCGCGGAGCTCCGCTTTCTGCACCTTGCCCATGGCATTTCGCGGCAGGTCGTCGACAAGGTACACCTGCTTGGGCACCTTGAAGTTCGCCAGGTTCTTGCTCAGCTCCGCAATAATTGCCGCCGGTTCCAGTTGCGAGCCCATGCGCGCTACGACTACCGCAATCACCGCCTCGCCGAAATCGGGATGCGGCACCCCGATCACCGCCGATTCGGCCACGCCAGGGAGCGCATCCAGCGCCAGTTCGATCTCCTTGGGATAAACGTTGTAGCCCCCACTGATGATCAGGTCCTTGGCGCGGCCAACGATTGAAAGATAGCCGTCGCCATCGATCAGGCCAATGTCGCCGGTGCGGAACCAGCCGTCCACGGTGAATTCGTCGCGGGTTTTCTCCGGCATGCGCCAGTAGCCGCTGAACACATTCTCGCCCTTGACCTGGATGCCCCCGATCTCCCCCGGTGGCAGAATCCGGTCCTGATCCTCGGCGATCCTCACCGATACGCCCGGCAGCGGAAATCCAACGCTGCCCGGGCGGCGTTCGCCGTTCAGGGGATTGGAGCTGATCATGCCGGTTTCGGACATGCCATAGCGCTCGAGAATGGGTTGTTCCGTGCGCGTCCGAAACTCGCCGAACGTATCTGCAAGCAATGGCGCGGAGCCGGAAACAAACAGCCTGATCCCCTTTGCCAGTTCGCGCGTGAAACCCCTTTCGGCCAGCAGCCGCGTGTAGAACGTTGGCACACCCATCATCACCGTGGCACGCGGCAGATCGCGCAGCACCTGTTGCGCGTCGAACTTGCGATGCCACAGCAGCTTTGCCCCCGACAGCAGCGCGCAGTGATTGGCGACGAACAGTCCGTGCACATGGAAAATCGGCAGGGCATGCAGCAGCGTATCCTTTTCGCTGAAATCCCAGTACGCCACCAGGGTTCGCGCATTCGATTCAAGATTGCGATGCGTGACCATGGCACCCTTGGAACGGCCGGTGGTTCCTGAGGTATAGATGATGACCGCCAGATCGTCCGCCTGCATTTCGACCGTTGGGAATTCCGGCACCCGTCCAGCCGCGGACTGTACCAGGCTGCCCTCGCCATTTTCATCGAGGGACAGAACCTGGGCCCGGCCCGCCGAGAGTTCCTGCATGGTTTCGACTGACCCGGGTCGGCATATGATTGCCCGTGGTTCGGCGTCTCCGATGAAATGGGACAGCTCGCCGCGCTGATAGGCGGTGTTTAGCGGCACATAGACCAGCCCGGCGCGCAGGCAGGCCAGGTAGAGGAACAGGGATTGCGGCGACTTCTCGGCCTGCACCGCGACACGGTCGCCGCGCTTTGCGCCGAGGGACAGCAACAGGTTGGCAAGGCGTGCGCACTCGCCGGCGGCGTCGGCGCGGCTGAAGATTCTGCCGTCGTCGGTTTCGAGTAGTACGCTGCTGCCGCGGCTGTGTCCGGCAGCTTCGATGGCCGCATAGAAATTTGCATTCATGCGCTAGACCAGGGTGTCGATGACCCCGGACTGAAGGTAGTCGTCGATGCTGGTCTGCGAACTTTGCCTTCTCAGCACGCGCGCAATCGCCGCCGGGGGAAGGAGCTGTACGCTGGCGCCGGGTAACGCGACGACGCGAGCTGCCGGCGCCGCCAGCGCGACGTAGATCCCGCCGGCCGCATCGCCGAGGACCTGCAACGTAAGCCGGTGTCCGGCTTCGCGAATGCTGGACAGTACAAGCGCCAGGTGGGCAACGTACTCCGACAGCAGCATGCGCTCGTCGCGGAAAGTCGGCGCCTGTCCGGGGGAATCAAGCAGCAGCGTAAGCGCATCTCCAGGGTGGGCATCGGCGAACTGCATGCATTCTCCCGCAAGCGTCCAGGCTGCAAGCGCGCCGACAGGCGCGCCACCGACGAAGCCAAAGTAACTGTTGGGTGCGGTCGGCAGGATGCGTCCGCTCATTGCGCCGTCCGTTTCGCGCGCTTCGAAAGTCGCCGGCACCAGATCGAGAAAAGTCTCCGGGAGCCGGGGCGTTTTCGCTGCAGGCGACGGCGCCATGTCGTGAGTGAGCAGGCGCGCGCCCAGGCGGTTGTGCTGCTCCCGCAGATCCGGGGGGGCACCAGGCCGCGCCAGCCAATCCAGGGCAGCCTGGCGAAATGCGTGAATCGTGTCTTCGTTCAGGCGGCCCGCGAACTCCATTGCCGCGCGCGCGGTACCGCCCATCAGGGCATTGACCGCCTGCGCGTCCGACGCATCGAGTTCATTGCGCCCGCCGAGCGCCTGGATTACCGCCGGCCCCGACATCGCCAAGCGCGATCCCAGCGCATAGACGCGCTGCCCGCATGTAGCGGCGAGCATGCTCGCGCCACCAAAACAATCACGGCCCAGCAATGCCAGCATCGGCACACCCGCAAGACGCAGATCGAGAACCTGGCGATAGAGTTGCCGGAAAGCGCCGAGCGCGGGCAGGCCTTCATCGAGGCGCGCGCCCGCCGAGTCCAGGCAAAGTATGAGAGGCAGGCTGGCGGCCTGATCCTGCCTGATGAGCTCAGTCAGCGCGTGGGATTCGGCAACACCGAATGAACCACCGGCGACGTCACGATCGGTTGCCGCAATCACCACCGGTTTGCCGCCGAGCAGGCCATTACCCGCACAAAGCGAACCCTGCGGGGTCGAGGGCGTGCGAACGAACGAGCCCGGGTCGAGCAGTCTCTCGATCCGCTGCAGGGCGCCGCTTCCGGAATAGGAATCCACAGGTGCAGGCATGCGATGGTTTCCGGTCAGAGCCCGCACCAGCGGCGGGTGATTTCCTCGTAGGCCGCAACGGCCTCGCCGATTCGCTCAACCACGCAGTATTCGTCGGTCTGGTGTGCCATCTGTGCCTCTCCAGGACCGAGGATGACCGTCGGTGGCATTCTGTACGCCACATTGAGCGCGGCGGCATCCGTGAAATAAGTCGCAACGCGCGGCTCCGGCCGGGCGCCGAGGTAGGGCTGCATCACATCGAACACTTCCTGCATCCAGGCATGTTCGGGTTCCGTGTACACGCTCTCCAGGTCAAGGATGGTTTCCAGCTCGACTTCGCTGCCAAGCTGCTTCTGCAACTCCATCCTTAGCTTCGCATGGTTCACGGTTGGCACGGTACGAATGTCCACGGTCATGACGGCTTCATCGGGCACCGAATTGATGTTGAGGCCGCCATGGATGGTGCCGACGTTCAGCGTCGCCTGCCCCATCAGCGGGTGTGGCGGATTGTCGAAACGGAATTTTTCCAGGACGGCAAGCGCACGCGCCGCCTTGAATACGGCATTGACGCCTTTCTCCGGCATGGAACCGTGGGCTGTCACGCCTCGGGTGCGGGCGTACAACCAGAATGCGCCCTTGTGGCCGACAAACGGATAGTTTGAACTGGGTTCTGCCACCACCACCGCGCCGGCGCGGCCCAAGGCGCCGGACTTCTGGCTGAGGTGAAAAGCGCCCTGGCAGCCGGTTTCCTCACCGGCCGTGATGACCAGCTCGAGTCCCGCAGTGCGTTCGAGTTTGTCGGCGAGATTGATTGAGGACGCGACGAAGGCGGCAACGCCGGATTTCATGTCGCTGATGCCACGGCCATACATCCGGCCGGCGTCGGTATCGGCCGCAAACGGATCCATTTTCCATTTCGCCGCACCCAGCGGGACCGTGTCGATGTGCCCGGTGAAGCACAGCGGCGCCTTGGCGGAAGAACCGCCGATCGTCGCCACCAGGCTGGATCGGCCCGGAGAGAACTCGTGGTACTTCACCGCAAAGCCGGCCTTTTCCAGCAGGCCACCCACGTGCCGCGCACATAATTCCTCCGCCCCTGGCGGGTTGACGGTGTTCATGCGCACCAACTGCCTGCTCAGTTCGATTGCGTCGATGCCTGCTGCCACACCTTTTCTCCTTCAGTTTTCCTGCTGGTGTCCGAAATAGGCTGCCCGCACTTGTGGATTTTCGCGCAGGTCGGCCGCCGGACCGGCCGCCACGACGCGTCCTTGTGACAGGACGTAGCCGGCGTGTGCGATTGCCAGTGTCTGGCGGACGTTCTGTTCCACCAGGAGCACCGTCACTCCAGTTTCGTTGACGCGCCGGATCACGTTGAAATTCTCCTTCACGTACAACGGCGACAGGCCAAGGGAAGGCTCATCGACGATGAGCAGCGATGGCGCCGCCATCAGTCCGCGGCCGATGGACAGCATGGCCTGCTCACCTCCGGACATGGTACCCGCAAGCTGGCCGATGCGCTCCCGAAGCCGGGGGAAGATCTCGAAGACGCCGTCCATCCTCTGGTCGAGAGTCGACGCGTCTGCTTCGCGATAGGCCCCCATTCGCAAATTGTCGCGCACGGTCATGCGCGGAAACACGCGCCGGCCTTCTGGAATGCAGGCAATGCCGCGGCGCACGATCTGATGCGTGGGCAGTCCGGTGATGTCAGAACCATCATGCAGGATGAGGCCGCTGCGCGGTGGTGTGAGGGACAGGATGGAACGGATCAGCGTGGTCTTGCCGGCGCCATTGGCGCCCAGGATGCAGGTGATCTTTCCGGGCTCGACCAGCAGGGAAACGCCATGGAGTACGTCGGCCTTGTCGTAAGCCGTGTACACGCCCTCCAGCGCCAGCGTAGCGGTCATTCAGTCTTCCCCCAGATAGGCCTTGCGCACCCGTTCATCGGCCGCCACATCGCGAAAGGCGCCTTCGCAAATTTTCTCGCCGTAGTTGAGAACGGCACAACGCTGCGTCACGCGCTCGATCAGGTTCATCTCATGTTCGATGAGGATCACCGACAGCGTGGGAAGCTGCGCACGCGCGGCGAGCAGGTCGTCCATCAGCTCACCGGTTTCGTCATGCGTCATGCCCGCAGACGGCTCGTCGAGCAGCAGGATGCGCGGCCTGCCGATCAGCGCACGGCAGATTTCGACGCGCCGGCGATCGATCATCGGCAGGGCCTCGACGGGATCGGACAGGCGGCAGGACAGGGGTTTGCTGAAGGTCGCCAGTAGTTTGCGCGCCGTCACTACGTTCTCTTCGTAATGCTGCCGCAGCCGGGTCCGCCGGATCAGGTTGGTCCAGATGCCGAGATCGAGATTGCGATGGTTGCCAACCATCAGGTTGTCGAATACCGACAACGGCAGGCACAGGCGCGACCGCTGAAAGGTTCGTGCCACGCCTGCATCGCACACCTGCTGCGGGGATGCGCCGGTTATGTCGCGCCCGTCGACCTTGACGCTGCCCGCTGCGGGCTTGTAAAGGCCGGTGAGGGCGTTGAAGAACGTGGTCTTGCCGGAGCCGTTCGGCCCGATCAATCCCAGGATCTCGCCAGCATCGAGCTTCAGGTCGAGTGCGTTAAGGGCGGTAAGGCCGCCGAATCGAACGGTGAGACCTTCTGCGACTAGAACGTTGGCGCTCATCCGGGCCTGCGCTCGCCGAAATAGGTCCGCAACCGGCGGGGCAGTAGTCCCTGCGGGCGGAACAACAGGATCGCGATGACGAGCAGCGAATAAAGCAAAAACCGGTACTCCTGGATCATCTGCAGTTTTTCCGGAAGCACCAGCAGCAGGAGCGCGGCGGGAATCACCCCGAGTGCGTTGCCCAGTCCGCCGAGGATCACGATCGAAACCAGAATCAGCGAATCACCGAACGTGAAACTGGTCGGCGCAATGAAGCCCGTCATCATCGCGTACACGGCGCCGGCCATGCCGGCGAGCAGATTTCCCAGCGTGAACGCGAAGATTTTCCAGCGGGCGACGCCGATGCCGAATACCGAGGCTGCGGTCTCATCCAGCCTGACGGCGTCGAACGAAAGTCCTATCCAGGATTTTTCCAGCCGACGGACCATCACATAGGCGAACACCGCAAGCGCAACGGCCAGGAGTACGTAGTTCAGATAGAACGACGCTTCGATGTTTTCGCCGATGCGGATCGGGTCGTTGAATGACCTGCCGAACAGCATCATCGGCGGCACCTTGAGTCCCTGCGGACCGCCGAGCGTATCGTTCACTTCCAGGAAAGTCTTGAACAGGATGCCGAATGCAATGGTGATCAGTGCAGCATAGTGGCCGCGCGTGCGCAAAATCGGAAGAATGAGAATCGAGCCGATCAGGGCTGCAGCAAGGCCGCTCAGCAGGATGACCAGCAGGTGCGGAATCCCGGTGTGTGTGGCCAGAACCGCCGTAGCATAACAACCGATTCCGAAGAAGGCCGCTCCGGCGAAGTTGACGATGCCGGCGTAGCCGAACTGGATGGTCAGGCCGAGGCAGACGGTCACGTAAAGCGCCACGGTGGCCAGCATCAGCAGCGCGAAGTGGGCGTCATAGAGCACTGCGGCGACTGTTGCAGCAGCCAGCAAGGCGAGGATGACCGCGCTGCGGGGATGAGCCACCGCAGCCTCTTCGATACGGTCCGTGGCGCCGAACCTGCGGAATACGATCAGCCCGATGATTGCGGCAACGGCAAGTGCCGCGATCTCCCATTGGCGCTCGATCTCCAGGAACAGGATGGTGAAGCCCGTCAGCATCGCCAGGCCCAGCGCGACGGAAATCAGGTTTCTGGTTCGTTCGCCCATGCCCTACACGCGTTCTGCCGTTCTTTCGGCAATCAGGCCGGTGGGTTTCCAGGCCATCAGCAGAATCACCGCTGCGAAGGCAAAGACATCCTTGTAGGCGGGGACGGAGAACCACACCGCGCCGATGGTCTGCAGTCCGGCAAACAGGAATCCGCCAAGGATGGCGCCATAGATGTTGCCAAGCCCGCCGGCCACCGCCGCCGAAAACCCGATGACACCTAGCAGCAGGCCCATGCCGAAATTGATCTCGTTGTAATAAAGGCCGTTGGTCACGCCCGCAAGCGCGGCAAGCGCGGAGCCCAACGCGAACGTGATCATGACCACCTGCTCGAAATTGACCCCCATGACGCGGGCGGTTTCCGGATCCTGCGCAACCGCCCGGATTGCCAGTCCCAGCCTGGTGCGGTTTATGAGCAGGTGTACCAGGACGATGGCACCAATGCCGGCGGCCAGCAGAATCATGCTGTCCGCCCGCAGGGTGAAATTGCCGATGGCGTAGGAATCGGTCGGCAGCAACGACGGAAACGGTTTGGGATTGGAACCGTTGGGATAGAACAAGCGCACCGCTTCGCGCAACGCCAGGCCGAGCATGAGCGTGATCAGCAGCGTATTGAGCGGCGGGCTTTCGCGCAGGGGCAGAACCAGGAAACGCGCAATGAGGGCGCCGAGCAGAGCCGTTGCCGCTAGGGCGGCGGCGCTAACCGCGAGCAACAGAGCGATGATCGAGGTTACTCCTAGATGTTGCAGGCCGAGGAAGGTGGCCAATGCAACAAAGGCGCCGACCATCACCACGTCGCCGTGGGAAAACTTGATCACATCGAGCACGCCGAAGAAGAGCGTGAAGCCGACTGCGACCATCGCATAAATGACGCCAAGCATCAGGCCATTGACAATGTACTGGCCTGCGAGTCCGAAATCCATCGAAGCGGACGCGGTCGCTCAGGGCCTGGGCAGCTTGCGCTTGCCCTTCGCGTACTCGCTGTCTTCCCAGACTGCCCATTTGCCGTCCTGGACGACGAACTTGGTAATCAGCGGCACGGTATTCTGGCCGTGGTCGTCGAACGTAACCATGCCGACGATGGACTGGTGATCGCGGGTTGTGTTGAGTTCGGCCCTCACCTTCTTGCGGTCCGGGCCCACCTTTTCGATCGCATCGATGATGAGGCTGGTAGCGACGTAGGCAAACGCGCCGTAGGCTTCGGGGGGATCCGGGTACTTCTGTTTCTGGTATTGCTCCAGGAAAAGCTTTCCGCCGGGAAGTTTCTCCGCGGGCGCGCCTTCGCGAAAAGCCAACGCGCCCTCGGCAAGCGGGCCCAGGCCTTCGATGAATGCGTCGGAGACGATGCCCGAGGTACCCTGGAACACCGCCCTGATGCCGAGCTTTTCCATCTGCGAGCGGATACGCACCCCGATGGGCGTCAATCCGCCGAAGTAGATGACTTCCGGCTTGAGCTCCTTGATCTTGGTCAGCTCGGCGTTGAAATCCTGCTGATCTGCTGTCACGCCGAAGGTGCCAAGGACGGTTCCGCCCAGTCGGGCTATGTCCTCGGAGAAGTACTTGTTGTGGCCTTTGCCGTAATCGGTGGTGTCGTGAATGATCACCCACTTTTTGTACTTGAGCCCGGCCATGAATGTCGCCGCGACCTCGTTCTGGTTGATCATGGTGCCGTTGACCCGGTGCACTTCGTCATAGTCGTGGGCGTAGGTCACGTCCGGCAGCACCGCGCCCCAGACGATCACGGGCAAACCGAACTTGTGATAGACATCGACGGTGCCCATGGCGACCGCCGAGCAGTAGTGGGTGACGCCGGCGATGATCTTGCGATCCGCTGCGGCTTTGGTCGCAACCTGTACGCCGATGTTCGGTTTGCACTCATCGTCGAGCACGATAAGCTCGTATTCGTACTTTGTCGCAGAGTCAGCGTTGCGCACGCGGACCGCGAGATCCGCCGAATTGCGGCCGCCGATGCCGTTAGCGGATACGCCACCGGTAAGCGGTCCGATGAATGCAATCCTGACGGAGTCTTTCGCCGCGGCAGGAAACGCCAGCAGCAGCAGCGAGACAAACAGAATTGCAGGGCGCAGCGGCATTGCGGGCCTCGATACGAAAGGTGATTCAGGAGCGGGAGAGAAACTCCCGCAGGGCAGTTGTGAGGTTATTGAGTGGATTGCGGGTTGTCAAACAAACCCGCGGCGTTAAAAAGCGGCTCGAGGCCGCTCTTTTCATCCGTCTGCAGCCGCTTATTTTCCGCGCAACTTGCGGATTGCCGCCAGCTGCGCCGCCATCATCGCAAACTCGGCCTGCAGCGTCGCTATTTCCTGCTTGTCCGTGGCGTTGCGCAGGGCTTCCTCGGCGCGCCTCTGCGCATCCAATGCCTTGGCTTCGTCGAGGTCCTTGCCGCGAATCGCGGTATCGGCCAGCACCGTCACCATGGCCGGCTGAACTTCGAGGATCCCACCCGCGACGAAAATCAAGTTCTCCTCGCCGCCGCCCGCAGGCTTGATGCGCACCGCGCCAGGCTTGATTCGCGTGATCAGCGGCGTGTGTCGCGGATAGATGCCGAGCTCGCCGGCTTCGCCCGGCAGCACGACAAATTCCGCCTCACCCGAGAAAATCTGCTCCTCGGCGCTGACGACGTCTACATGAATGGTATTGGCCATGATGCCCTTTGCTTACTTCAGCGTCTTTGCCTTCTCGAACACTTCTTCGATGCCGCCCACCATGTAGAAGGCCTGTTCCGGCAGCGCATCGCACTCGCCGTTGACGATCATCTTGAAGCCCTTTATGGTTTCCTTCAGCGGCACGAATTTGCCGGGGGAACCGGTGAACACTTCGGCGACGTGGAAAGGCTGCGACAGGAAACGCTGTATCTTGCGCGCGCGAGATACGGCCAGCTTGTCTTCCGGCGACAGTTCGTCCATGCCCAGGATCGCGATGATGTCGCGCAGTTCCTTGTAGCGCTGCAAGGTCGCCTGGACCGCGCGCGTCGTGCCGTAATGCTCTTCGCCGATGACGTTGGGGTCGACCTGGCGCGAGGTGGAATCGAGCGGATCGACCGCGGGATAAATACCCAGCGATGCGATGTCGCGCGACAATACTACGGTAGCGTCCAGATGGCCGAACGTGGTGGCCGGCGACGGGTCGGTCAAGTCATCCGCCGGCACATACACGGCCTGGATGGATGTGATCGAACCCGTCTTGGTGGAGGTTATGCGCTCCTGCAACTTGCCCATTTCTTCGGCCAGCGTCGGCTGGTAGCCCACCGCGGAAGGCATCCGGCCCAGCAGCGCGGACACTTCGGTTCCAGCCAGCGTGAAGCGGTAGATGTTGTCGACGAAGAACAGGATGTCGCGGCCCTCGTCGCGGAATTTTTCGGCCATGGTCAGACCGGACAGGGCCACGCGCAGGCGGTTGCCGGGCGGCTCGTTCATCTGCCCGAACACCATCGCCACTTTCGATTCGCCGAGGTTGTCGAGCTTGATGACGCCGGCTTCCGACATTTCATGATAGAAGTCGTTGCCCTCGCGGGTGCGTTCGCCGACGCCAGCGAACACCGACAGGCCCGAGTGCTGCTTGGCGATGTTGTTGATAAGCTCCAGCATGTTCACGGTCTTGCCTACGCCGGCGCCGCCGAACAGGCCGATCTTGCCGCCCTTGGCGAAGGGGCAGATCAGGTCGATAACCTTGATTCCGGTTTCGAGCAGGTCGACGGAAGGCGCCAGGTCCGCAAATGCGGGGGCCGGCTGGTGTATCGAGCGCCTTTCATCGGTCTTTATCGGACCGGCTTCGTCGATTGGCCGGCCGAGAACATCCATGATGCGGCCGAGGGTGCCGTGGCCGACGGGGACCGAGATCGGCGCGCCGGTGTTGTTCACCTTCATGCCGCGGCGCAGGCCGTCGGAGGAGCCCAGCGCGATGCAGCGCACGACGCCATCGCCGAGCTGCTGCTCGACTTCGAAGGTCAGTCCTTTTTCCGCGAATGACGATTCGCCAGATTCCTCGAGCAGCAACGCGTCATAGACTTTGGGCATCGCCTCACGCGGGAACTGGATGTCGGTTACCGCACCGATGCACTGAACAATGGTTCCTTGGCTCATTATCGTTTCCTAACGTCTAGATCAATTCGGTGAAATCTGGGTTCAAACGGCCGCCGCACCGCCGACAATTTCCGACAGCTCCTTGGTAATGGAAGCCTGGCGGCTCTTGTTGTACACCAGCGTGAGTTCGTCGATGAGTTTCGCGGCATTGTCGGAGGCGGACTTCATCGCCACCATCCGCGCCGATTGCTCGGAAGCCATGTTTTCCGATACGCCCTGGTACACCACTGCCTCGATGTAGCGGGTCAGCACCTGGTCCAGAACGACTTTCGCCTCGGGTTCGTAGATGTAATCCCAGGAACCTTCCGGGGTACCCAGTTTTTCGCCCGATAGCGGCAGCAGCTGTTCCATCACCGGTTCCTGCTTCATGGTGTTGATGAAACGGGTGTAGAAAATCAGCACGCGGTCGAAGCGATCCTCGGTGTAGCCGTCAAGCATGATCTTCACCGCGCCGATCAGGTTTTCCAGCCGCGGCCGGTCGCCCAGCGTGATCGCATGGGAGACGATGTTCGCGCCCAGTCGCTGCATGAAGCCGAGGCCCTTGTTGCCGATGCAGCAGACGTCAATCTCCTCGCCCTCGGTCTGCCATTGCTTGTACTGGTTCAGCACCATGCGCAGGACATTGGTGTTAAGGCCGCCGCACAGGCCCTTGTCGGTGGTCACGATGATGATACCCACGCGCTTCACCGTATCGCGCTCGACCAGGAACGGATGCCGGTACTCCGGATTGGCGTGCGAGATGTGGGCCGCGACGTTGCGGATCCTCTCGCTGTACGGGCGGGCGGCACGCATGCGCTCCTGCGCCTTGCGCATTTTCGATGCGGCGACCATTTCCATCGCCTTGGTGATCTTCCGAGTGTTCTGAACACTCTTGATCTTGGTGCGTATCTCTTTTGTGCCTGCCATTGATCAGTATCCGCTGCGCGAGTCAGTTTCCGATGTGCATGGGAATCGGTCCGTTCCTCACTGCTGCATCAATAAGTGCCGCTCTTCTTCCAGTCCTTGATCGCTTCGACCAGCGCCTTCTCGTCGTCGCCGGACAAGTCCTTTTCCATGCGTCCGGTCAGCGCTGCATACTTGGTCTTCATGAAGTCGCGCATCGATTTCTCGGCAGCGAGCGCCTTCTTGACTTCGATATCGTCGTAATGGCCGCTGTTGACCGCGAACAGGACCAGCGCCATTTCCCATACCTGCAGCGGCTGGTACTGGGGCTGTTTCATCAGTTCGGTCACCATGCGGCCGCGCTCAAGCTGCCTGCGGGTGGCTTCGTCAAGATCCGATGCGAACTGCGCAAAGGCCGCCAGCTCGCGATACTGCGCAAGAGCCAGACGTACACCGCCGCCCGTGTCCTTGCGCTTCATGATCTTGGTCTGCGCGGCACCGCCGACGCGCGACACCGATACGCCGGCGTTGATGGCGGGGCGGATGCCGGCGTTGAACAAGTCGGTTTCCAGGAAAATCTGGCCATCGGTGATGGAGATCACGTTGGTCGGCACGAATGCCGACACGTCGCCGGCCTGGGTTTCGATGATAGGCAGCGCGGTAAGCGAACCGGTCTTGCCCTTGACCTTGCCCTTGGTGAAGCGCTCGACCCAGGCTTCGCTGACGCGTGCGGCGCGTTCCAGCAGGCGCGAGTGCAGGTAAAACACGTCGCCCGGATAGGCTTCGCGGCCCGGTGGGCGGCGCAACAGCAGGGAAACCTGGCGGTATGCCCAGGCCTGCTTGGTCAGATCGTCGTAAATGATCAGGGCGTCCTGGCCGCGGTCGCGGAAGTATTCGCCCATCGTGCAGCCGGAGTAGGGCGCGATGTATTGCATCGCCGCCGACTCGGATGCCGTGGCGGCCACGATGATGGTGTAGGCCATTGCGCCGTGTTCTTCCAGCTTGCGCAACACGTTGGCGATGGTCGATGCCTTCTGGCCGATCGCGACATAGACGCAGAATACGTCCTTGCCCTTCTGGTTGATGATGGTGTCCACCGCGACTGCCGTCTTGCCAGTCTGGCGGTCGCCGATGATGAGTTCGCGCTGTCCGCGTCCCACCGGCACCATGGCGTCGATTGCCTTGAGTCCGGTCTGCACCGGCTGGGAAACAGACTTGCGCCATATCACGCCGGGCGCGACCTTTTCGATCACATCCGATTCCTTCGCGGTGACCGGGCCCTTGCCGTCGATCGGCTGTCCCAGTGCATTCACCACTCGACCGAGCAGCTCGGGGCCAACCGGCACTTCCAGGATGCGGCCGGTGCTCTTGACCGGATCCCCTTCGGAAATATGCGTGTAGTCGCCTAGAACTACCGCGCCGACCGAGTCGCGCTCCAGGTTCAGCGCCAGGCCGAAGGTGTTGCCGGGGAATTCGAGCATTTCGCCCTGCATCACGTCCGCGAGGCCGTGGATGCGGCAAATGCCGTCGGTCACCGAGACCACCGTGCCCTGGGTTCGGATCTCGGAGGAGGAAGCGAGATTCTGGATCTTGCTCTTGATGAGCTCGCTGATTTCGGAAGGGTTCAACTGCATGGTTCAGAGCTCCTATTTCGTAAGGGTCGCGGCCATGGTCTGCAGCCTGCCGCGTACCGAGGCATCCCAAACCTTGTCGCCCACCTCGACCTTGATGCCGCCGATCAGTTCGGGGTCAACGGTCACGGTGGCGTTAATCTTGCGCTTGAAACGCTTGGTCAGCAGGTTGACGACCTGATTACGCTGCGAATCGTCCATCGGAAAGGCGGAACTGATTTTTGCGTCCACCATGCCTTCGTCCTGCAGCTTCAGATTTTCGAACTGGTCACGGATACTCGGCAGCACGGACAGGCGACGGTTGTGCACTAGCAGCTGGATCGTGTTGCGGGCGGCACCGCTGATGCGGTCGCCGCAGATGGCCAGAAGCAGGCGTTCGATCTCGCTGGTGGAAACCTTCGGATTGGCCATCGCGGCCTGCATCTGCGGGTCCTGGTAAACGGAGACAATCAGCGCCAGCGCGTCCGACCAGGCAGGCAGCGTGTTGCCTTGCTTGGCCAGGCGGAAAATGGCTTCCGCGTAAGGCCTGGCTATGGTTGCGAGTTCAGCCATGTGCTACTTGAGCTCCGCTTCGAGTCCGGACAGCAGTTGGGCATGGGCTTTGGTGTCGACCTCGCGCCTGAGGATTTTCTCCGCCCCGGTAACTGCGAGCACGGCGACCTGCGCCCGCAGCGACTCCTTGGCGCGAAAAACCTCCTGCTCAATTTCCGCCTTTGCCGATGCGACCACGCGCTCAGCTTCTGCCTTGGCCACCGTCTTGGCTTCTTCTACCACCGCCGCGCCGCGTTTCTCTGCCTGCGCAATGATTTCGTTGGCCTGCGCACGCGCACGTTGCAGTTCTTCGGCAGCCCGTTTGGCCGCGAGCTCCAGGTCCTGCTTGCCACGTTCGGCGGCGGCGAGTCCCTCGGCGATCTGCTTCTGGCGCGCCTCTATCGCGCGCAGCAGCGGCGGCCAGACGAACTTCATCGTGAACCAGATGAACAGGAAGAAGGTAACGCCCTGCGCGATCATCGTTAGATTGAGATTCATATTCCTCTCCCCTGTTTCGGGAAAAGCGCAGGCACGTTACTGGGAGACGACAGCAAGCAACGGATTGCCGAACGCGAACAACATCGCCAGGCCGACGCCGATAATGAAGGATGCGTCGATCAGGCCCAGCAGCAGGAAGACCTTGGCTTGCAGGGTCGGGATCATTTCCGGCTGACGTGCGGCGCCCTCCAGGAAGCGGCTGCACATGATGCCGACGCCGATACATGCGCCGGCGGCCCCCAGACCGATCATGAGGCCGATGCCGATCGCGGTGTAAGCCTGGATCATGGCCAGCATTTGCAAGTTCTCCATTTACGTTCCTTTCCTTTTCTTTGGTAAAACGTTGAAGTTGATTAATGACTTTCGTGCGCCATCGAAAGATAGACGATGGTTAGCATCATGAAAATGTAGGCCTGTAGCACGACTATCAGGATGTGAAAGATCGCCCAGCCCAGCCCCAGCACGCTGCCGAATATGGTGCCGACCAGCCCGGTCGCAGCCCATAGCCACAACAGCAGGAAAATGATCTCGCCCGCATACATGTTTCCGTATAGACGCAGGGAATGCGAAAGCGGCTTGGAGATGTATTCGACCAGGTTGAACAGGAAGTTGGCCGGCCACAGCAGCGGATTCGAGCCGAACGGCGAGCAGAACAGTTCGTGGATCCAGCCCCCCATTCCCTTCACCTTGATGGAGTAGTAGATCATCATCAGCCAGACCGAAAGCGCCAGCGCGAACGTGGTGTTGACGTCGGCAGTCGGAACGATGCGGAATCCGTGTTCGGAAATATGGTGCGTGCCGAGGGCGATGATGTCGACGGGCAGGAAGTCCATAGCGTTCATCAGCAGGACCCAGAAGAACACCGTGAACGCGGCGGGCGCGATGAACTTGTGGCGGTCGCCGTGGAAAATGCCCTTGACCTGTTCGTCGATGAACTCGAAAGCCAGTTCCACGAAGGCCTGGCGCTTGCCCGGTACGCCGGCTGTCGCACCGCGTGCCACCCACCAGAACAGGCCGATGCCGATGATTCCGAGGATGACCGACACCACCAGCGAGTCCATGTGGATCGTCCAGAATCCGCCGTCGCCGATCGGTTTCTCGAAGAACGACAGGTGGTGATTGATATAAGAGGTGGGGGTGATCTGTTCGGCGGCCATGTGCTGCTGGACTTTAAAGTTTGTCTGGATTCTGGCGTCAGTCGGCTTTGTTGCTGACGAAGAAAGCCATGCTTGAAATCAAGATTGTTGCGATAAACGTTCCGATAAAGACGGCGGCCACTACGTTTTTGTACGCCATCATTACCAACCCCAGTGCAATCACAATGAACAACAACTTCGCCCCTTCCGCCTTGAAGGCGGTCAGCAGCACATCGCCTGCGGATCTTCCCCTGCGCACGGTGGCAATGGAGGCAAACAGCAAACCTGCCGCCATGCTGATCGCGCCCCCGAACCCCGCCGAGAGCGCCCCGTTAAGACCCGAGAAGTAGGCGGCAATCAATACGACCGCCACGGTCAGAAGGGCCTGCCAAAACAGGACGGTCCGAACCGGCCTGCTTGCCCACGCAGATTGCAAGATGGAAACCATCAATACTGGAACACGCCGACCATCGCAAAACCGGCGGATTTTAACCGGGCCGGAGTTTCACGGTCAACGAAAACCAAGGCTATTCGAGGCTTGTCGCGATGTTTTTGCATTCAGTCACGCAACCGGGCCAGGATTTCATCTAACTGATCGAGGCTGCTGTAGTTGATGACCAGCTTGCCCTTTCCGCCCCGGGACGTATTGATGGATATTGCCGCCCCCAGCCTTTGGGACAGCTCTTCCTCCAGCGCCTGCAGGTCCCGGTCCTTCTTCGGCTTGCGGGGCGCTTTGCGCACGCCGATTTCCGTCCGCCCGACCAGTTGTTCGGCTTCCCGCACCGACAGGCTCCGGCTGATGATCTGATGCGCAAGCTCGGCCTGCCGCGCCGGGCTCACGGCCAGCAGCGCGCGTGCATGCCCCATTTCCAGCTTGCCCTGCATCAGCAAATCCTGCACCGCCTTGGAAAGGTGGAGCAGGCGCAACAGGTTGGACACCGCGCTGCGTGAACGTCCCACCGCCTGCGCCGCGGCATCGTGGGTCATTTCGAATTCGTCGATCAACCTCTGGATGCCGTTCGCCTCTTCCAGGGGATTGAGGTCTTCGCGCTGGATGTTTTCGATCAAGGCCATGGCCAGTGCAGCCTGGTCCGGCACATCGCGCATGACCACCGGCACCTGCGTCAGACCGGCAAGTTGTGCCGCCCGCCAACGTCTTTCGCCGGCGATGATTTCGTATTTTCCGCCTTCGACAGGGCGCACCAGGATGGGCTGTATCAGTCCCTGCGACCTGATCGAATCGGCGAGTTCCGCGATTGATTGTGGATCCATGCGGGTGCGCGGCTGGAAACGTCCCGGACGTAGCATGCCGACGGCCAGCTCGCTCAGTGTGTCTACGCCGCGGCTGTCGTTGCCCGCGAGCAGCGCATCCAGTCCTCGTCCGAGTCCCTTGAGTTTTGCCATATGGTTAAGTTGCTTCCTAGATGTTCCTGCCGAGCATCTCGCCTGCCAACGCCAGGTAGGCGAGCGCACCCTTGGACTGGCGGTCGAAGCTCAGCGCCGGAACCCCGTGGCTGGGTGCTTCGGCCAGCCGGACGTTGCGCGGGATCACAGTGCGATAGACCTTGTCGCCAAAATGTTGCTGCAGCTGATCTGAAACTTGCTGAGCCAGCATGTTTCGCGGGTCGTACATGGTGCGCAGCAATCCCTCGATTTCGAGCCCGGGGTTGAGATTGGCTCTTACCCTTTTGATGGTTTGCACCAGGTCGCTCAGGCCCTCGAGCGCGTAGTACTCGCACTGCATCGGGATCACTACGGCATTGGCCGCGCAGAGCCCGTTAACCGTCAGGAGGCTCAGGGCGGGCGGACAATCAATGAGGACAAAATCGTACTGGGCCTGGATCTCCTGCAACGCCGATTTGAGCCGGGTCTCCCGTTCCGGCAGATCCACCATTTCGACTTCCGCGCCGGCCAGGTCGCGGTTGGCGGGAATCAGGTCGTAGCCGCCGCTCTCGCTACGGACTTTTGCCGCGGATATCGGTGCCGAGCCCAGCAGCACCTGATAAATAGTGGTGCGAAGATTCCGTTTGTCGACACCACTGCCCATGGTTGCGTTGCCCTGGGGATCAAGATCTATCAGTAGCACGCGGCGCCCGGCGAGAACCAGGCTGGCGGCGAGATTGATGGTGGTCGTGGTTTTGCCCACGCCGCCCTTCTGATTGGTGACGACCAGAATCCGGGTCATGGTTTGTTTTCCTCTGGTTCTTCCTGACGATTCAGGAACACCAGGTGACGCGTCGCCTCCAGCTGCGGAACGTGCAGCGCGACTACGCGGCTTACGCTCCACCCGGCGGGAAGGCGTGCGATTTCCTCATGCGGGTGTACGCCTTTCATGGCGATGAGGGTGCCTCGACTGGCTGCACTTTGACCCGCCAGTTTGACGAAATCGGCGAGATCGGAAAAAGCGCGCGAGATCACGCCTTCATAGGCAAGCGGCGGACGATGATCTTCAATCCGTTCCACGGCAACGGCCGCATTTCCCAGGTCAAGTTCCATCACCGCTTGTCTCAGAAACGTGCCTTTTTTATGATTGGAGTCCAGCAGGGTGACCCGCCTCTCCGGTTGCACAATCGCTACGGGAATCCCCGGAAGCCCCCCGCCGCTGCCGACGTCCAGCAATCCCCCGGCCGGCAGATACGGCAGCACTGCAAGACTGTCCAGCAAGTGATGCGTGACCAGCTTCGCTTCTTCCCGAATCGCCGTAAGGTTGTAAACCCGGTTCCACTTGTCCAGCAGTGCTACATACGCAACCAGCCGGGCAAGCGCTTTTTCATCGAGCGCAACACCCAACTCTGCAGCGCCCCGCTGCAACTGCGCCAGTGCCGTTGGGCTCAACCGCCGTGCCCTGCGTGCGCAATGAGTTGCTCGCCGCTTCCGGTGGGGGTTCCGAGGCCGCGTTTCAGATGCACAAGCAGCAGGGAAATTGCCGCGGGCGTCATCCCGGATATGCGCTCCGCCTGGCCGATGGTTTCCGGCCGGTACTTGTTGAGTTTCTGCTGCACTTCCACGGAAAGGCCGCGCACGCTGCGGTAGTCGAGATCATCCGGAAGCCGCCAACTCTCGAACTGTTCCTGGCGCGCCACTTCCAGTTGCTGGCGATCGATATAGCCCTGGTACTTGATCTGGATCTCAACCTGCTCGGCGGCCTGCGCTTCGCTTATTCCGGGACCCGCGCCGGGCAACGCCACCAGATCGCGGTAATGAACGCCAGGACGTTTGAGCAAATCGCGCGCTTGATAATCGCGTTCGAGGGGCTGGCCGAAGAGGCGCAGCATCTGCTCTTCCGATAGCAGCTTTGGATTGATGGAGACCGACTTGAGCCGTTCGACTTCCCGGGCCACGGCTTCGCGCTTGCGATCGAATGCCTCCCAGCGGCTATCGTCCACGACACCCAGCTTGCGGCCGGTTTCGGTCAGCCGCATGTCCGCATTATCTTCACGCAGGCTCAGGCGGTATTCCGCGCGGCTGGTGAACATCCGGTAGGGCTCGGTCACGCCACGCGTGATCAGATCATCCACCAGCACGCCGAGATACGCCTGATCCCGGCGCGGGCACCAGGATTCCTCGCCCTTCACTTGCAAGGCCGCGTTGATGCCAGCGAGCAAACCCTGGGCGGCGGCTTCCTCATATCCCGTCGTTCCATTGATCTGACCGCCAAAGAACAGACCCCGAAATGCCTTGGTTTCGAGCGAGGATTTCAGTCCCCTCGGATCGAAGTAGTCGTATTCGATCGCATAACCCGGCCGGGTGAGGACGGCGTCCTCCAAACCTTTGATCGAATTAACTAATTTAACCTGAACATCGAATGGCAAGCTGGTCGAAATCCCGTTCGGATAAACCTCATGGGTCGTCAGTCCCTCCGGCTCCAGGAAAATCTGGTGCGCATTCTTGTCGGCAAAGCGGGTGATCTTGTCTTCTATTGAAGGGCAGTAGCGCGGACCTATCCCCTCGATCACCCCGGTGAACATCGGCGAGCGGTCCAGGCCACCACGGATGATCTCGTGCGTTTCCAGGTTGGTGTGGGTGATCCAGCAAGGCCTTTGCTCAGGGTGTTGTTCCACCGAACCAAGGAAGGAGAACACCGGCGCCGGGCTATCGCCAAGCTGTTCCGACATAACCGAGTAGTCGATCGTGCGGCCATCAATCCGCGGCGGTGTACCGGTTTTGAGCCGGCCGACCGGCAGATTCAGTTCGCGCAGGCGGCTTGCAAGACTTATCGCCGGAGGATCCCCCGCTCGCCCTGCCTGGTAACTATTGAGGCCCACGTGAACCAACCCGGAAAGGAAAGTGCCCGCGGTCAGGACCACAGTGCGGGCGGAAAAGCGAATGCCGAGTTGGGTTACTACGCCGACGACCCGTTCGCCTTCCACCACCAGATCATCCACAGCCTGTTGAAAAATTGTGAGATTCTGTTGATTTTCCAGGCGTCGGCGAATCGCCTGCCGGTATAACACGCGGTCGGCTTGGGCGCGGGTAGCACGAACTGCCGGACCCTTGCTCGAGTTCAGGATCCTGAACTGTATCCCGGCCTCATCAGTTGCCGCCGCCATGGCGCCACCGAGCGCGTCCACTTCTTTTACGAGGTGACCCTTGCCGATCCCGCCTATCGAAGGGTTGCAGGACATTTGGCCGAGGGTTTCGATGTTATGCGTAAGCAGGAGCGTGCGGCAGCCGCAGCGAGCCGAAGCCAACGCGGCTTCGGTCCCCGCATGTCCTCCTCCGATCACAATTACATCAAACGCGTCGTTCATGGGACCTCAAAAAGAGGGCCGAATCATACCCGAATAGTCCTGCGGTATGCGGGGCCACGGCGACAGTGTTTCACGTGAAACACCGCAGAATGTTTCACGTGAAACATGCAAAATTAATGCAGCAGATCCCAGCCAAGCTTCGCAATCAGGCCAAAGACAACGAAGAGAAAGGCTGCTCGAATGAACGGTGCGCCCCTGGTAATGGCTAGCTGGGCACCGATCAGTGCCCCAACGATGCTGCAGGCCGCCATGGGAATGGCTACCAGGAACATGACGTTACCCGTCGCAACGAACAAAACCAGCGCCCCAAAATTTGTTGCCAGATTCAATACCTTGGCAGCCGCTGCAGCCCCCAGGAAGTCATACCCGAACCAGCGCACCAGCCCGAAAATAATGAAGCTGCCGGCACCCGGGCCAAAGAATCCGTCGTAGAAGCCGATCGTTGCGGCAAGACCGGGCAGCGCAAGGCCCTCATAACGCACAAGGGTCGCATGGCCCGGGTTCACCCCGAAATTTCGGCGCAGAACAGTGTAAAGGGCGACAAGCACCAGCAGCGCAACGATGACCGGCCGCAATACCGTGGCATCCATCAGGGTTACCGTCTTCGCACCTGCGAAGGCGCCTAGGCCCGCCCAAAAGGAGGCCGGAAGTACTTTTCTCCAGGCAATAGGCACGGACCAGCCGTACCGCAGTGTCGCCACCAACGTCCCGGCAATCGAGGACATCTTGTTGGTCCCCAAAAGCAAGGCCGGCGCAGCGGAGGGGAAAACGGCGAACAACGCAGGCACCAGAATCAGCCCGCCGCCGCCGGCGATGGCATCCATAAGGCCCGCCAGGAAGGCAAAGCCGCAGAGAATCACCAGATCGCTCACGGCTTACTTACCGATGCAGAATCGGGAAAAGATTTCGCCGAGCAAGTCATCCGCGCTGAATTCGCCGGTAATCCGGGTGAGCGCCTGCTGGGCCAGTCGCAACTCCTCGGCAAACAGGTCAATCGCGTGGCCGCTGCCAGCCGCTTTTTCCAAGGCGCCCTGCGCTTCCGTCAAGGCCTGGAGATGCCGCTCCCTCGCGACGAACTGGACTTCCCCCGCCGGTTGCCAGCCAATGCTGCGCAGAAGGACCTGGCGCAGCAGGTCCAAACCTTCTCCGGTCTTGGCCGAGAGACGAATCTCTGTCTGGCCCGCCATCTCGGAAATCCCAGCGGCTATATCTGATAGATCTATCTTATTGAAAATAAATACTTTTATCATCTTAGACGGAAGCTTATCCAGAATCGCCCGATCGCCCTGCGACAATCCCTGCCCCACATCCATGACCAGCAGCGCGATGTCGGCTGTGGCTATTTCGCGCCAGGTCCGTTCAATACCCAGCTTTTCGACCCTGTCGACTGAATCGCGAAGCCCGGCGGTATCGATCACTTGAATGGGCACGCCGTCGATGGCCAACTGATGTCTGAGCGGATCGCGGGTGGTTCCGGGTACCTCGGTCACGATTGCCACATCATCTCCGGCAAGACGGTTCATGAGGCTCGACTTACCCACGTTCGGCTGGCCGATGAGTACAACCCGTGCGCCTTCGCGGAGAATGTTTCCCTGCTTTGCAGCCTTCAGTATTTCATCGAGCGCGAGGCGCAGTTTCGCCAATTTTCCCGCGGCGTCGGCCTTTTCAAGAAAATCGATGTCTTCGTCCGGGAAATCCAGCGTGACTTCCACCAGCACCCGCAAGTCCGTAAGGCCGCGATTCAGATTATTTATACGCGAAGAAAATTCGCCCGCAAGCGAACGCATGGCGCCCCGCGCGGCGAGTTCCGAACTGGCATCGATCAGATCGGCAACGCTCTCAGCCTGCGCCAGATCGAGTTTGTCGTTAAGGAATGCGCGCCGCGTGAATTCGCCAGGTTCGGCCGATCGGGCACCAAGCTCGGCGCAGCGGCGCAGCAGGGACTGCAGCACGGCAGGCCCGCCGTGCCCTTGCAGTTCCAGCACATCCTCTCCGGTATAAGACCGGGGAGCGGGAAAATACAATGCAACGCCGCGATCGATCGGCTCGCCATCGGCTGCGCGGAAGTTGCAAAGAACGGCCAGACGCGGAGGAAGCTCGCGGCCAGTGAGGCCGCGCACTATTGCGGGAACAGCTGCGCCGGAAACACGGATGACGCCGATGCCCGCGCGTCCGGGTGCCGTTGCTACGGCTGCTATGGTGTCAGCGTTTCGCATGAGCGGGCTGGTTCCGCTCAATTGTGCGCGTGATCTGCCACTGCTGTGCAATGGAAAGAACATTGTTCACCAGCCAGTACAGCACCAGGCCGGCTGGGAAAAAGAAGAAGAACACGCTGAACACCACCGGCATGATCTTCATCACCTTGGCCTGCACCGGATCCGGGGGAGTCGGATTCAGCCAGGTCTGGATGATCATCGTTGCGCCCATCAGCACCGGCAGGATGTAGTACGGGTCCTGTGCCGAAAGATCCTTGATCCACCAGAAGAACGGCGCATTGCGCAGTTCGACGCTGGCAAGAAGAACCCAGTACAGCGAGATGAACACCGGGATCTGCACCAGGATCGGCAGGCAGCCGCCTAGCGGATTGATCTTCTCGGTCTTGTACATCTCTATCATCGCCTGGTGCATGCGCTGGCGATCGTCGCCGAACTGTTCCTTGAGCTTTTGCAGCTTCGGCGCAATGACCCGCATCTTGGCCATGGATTTATAGCTGGCCGCGGACAGGGGAAAGAAAATCAGCTTGATGAGCACCGTCAGCAGGATGATGGCGACACCCCAGTTGCCTACCCATTTCTGAATCGCGGACAACACCCAGAACAGTGGCGCTGCAATAACCGTGAGCCAGCCGTAGTCCACTGTCAGGTCCAGACCCGGTGCGAGTTGCGCCATCCTCTCCTGTTCCTGTGGCCCGGCGTAGAGCCGCATGTCGACTTCGGCGGAACTGCCGGGCGCGATTTTGCCCGCGGGGACGATAACGCCCGTCGCGTACATTCCATTACCCAATGCACGGGTATAGAACTCGCGTTGCACTTCGCCGGGGGGCAACCAGGCCGCAGCGAAATAATGCTGCACGAAAGCGACCCAACCGTCCTTCGTATGCTTTGGATAGTCCGCTTTGCTCTTGTCCATGTCGCCGAAGCTGACCTTGTGGAACTTGGACTCCTGGGTAAATACGGCCGCCCCCGTATAGGTCGGAACCATTTTGGAGTCCCCGGCGGCCGGGCTGCCATCTCGCAACAACTGAAAATAGGCAAGAGGCTCGATCTCCCCGCCCGTACGGTTGGTGATCTGCAGCTTCTCGTCGATGACATAGCTGGCGCGATGGAAGGTCAGCGTCTTAATCAGAGTGACGCCAGCTGCCGTTTTCGCGGTCAGGTCCACGGATATCTCGTCGCTGCCTTCGCGTAGTTCGTAACTTCCGGCGGCAGCGTGATAGGGCGTTATGTGATTAGGCAGATCGGCGCCGATCAAGCCGCTCTGGGCGACATAGGTCTGGGTGGCCGACTGCTGGAACAACACGAAGTTCTTGCTACGATCGACCTTGTCCTTGTGCTGGAGAAGTTCGAGCGTCCGCAGCACACCGCCGACGGGGTCGATGTCGGCCACAAAAACATCCGTGCGCACAACGATCGGCGCCAGGGAAGTAGCCGGCGTTACCACATTCGGGGCCGCCACTGGTTGTGCCGCAGTCGCGGGTGAGGCCTTCGCACCGCTAACCGGCGGCAATGACGGCGTCGGCGTGACTGCGGCGGGCTGCGCCGCGGTCGACGGCGGTGGCGGGTTGTTCTGTTTGACCCATGCGTCGAACAACAGGAAAACGGAAACGGCGAAAATCATCGCCGCGAAAAGTCGGAGGCTATCCATGTGATTGTCTAGGGTACCGGGTCAGCGCCGCCGGGATGCCAGGGATGGCAATGCGACAATCGCTTCATCGCCAGCCAGCTGCCACGGATGCTGCCATATCTTGTTATCGCAGTTTTTGCGTATTCCGAGCACGTTGGGTGAAAGCGGCAGTGATTCCCGACCCACGGGCTAAATAGAAACTGGTACAGCTTGATCAGGCTGAGCATCGCGTAGCGCATCAGCGACTTTGCATCAGCAGTTTTTCGAGTTCATGACGGGCTTCCGCAATATTCCGGCGCTCGGCCTGCCGGCGAACCCTGACCACCACGTCAACGCTGCCGATCTCGCCTCGCCTGTTACGGAACACTTCGCGGATAGTACGCTTCATGAGGGAGCGGTCGACGGAGTCTGGCACTGCGTGCCGGCCCGCCACGATACCCAGCCTGGCCTGGCCTTTCTCCGGCTTATTCCTGAACAGAATGGTGAAATACACGCCCTGCCGCCGGGCGGTAAACGCACCTGTGAAATGAGCCACACCAGACAACCTCGCCAGCCGAGGCAGCTTGGCGCGCGCGACGTTCACACTGCCAGACGTGCGCGACCTTTGGCTCGACGGGCTTTGATGACCGCGCGCCCTCCGCGGGTTTTCATGCGTTCGAGGAAGCCGTGCGTGCGTGCGCGGCGGGTCTTGGACGGCTGATATGTACGTTTCATTCGGCGTGCTCCGGATATCTGGCTTTAAAAAGCCGGTCATTACACGGGTTTTCGGGCTGATTTGTCAACCACATATTGCCTTGGAAGCCTGTGGATAACTTGTGCTGCAACTGCTAAAATTCCATCCTCTTAGGGGGACGGTCCCCGGTCGCTTTTTCAATTAAAACCACAATCCAAGCGCCGATGGAAAGCTTTTGGGATCATTGCCTTCGCCATTTCGAGAAGGTTCTCCCTGCGCAGCAATACAAAACCTGGATCCAACCTCTGCAAGTACGCTTGGAAGAGGGTGTTTTGACCGTTTGCGCACCCAACCGGTTTGCCCTGGAGTGGATCAAGGATAAGTTTTTGAATGATATCAAACGTCTTTGTTCGCAATCTCTAAAGACGGATGTAGAGGTAGTACTTACTCTCTCTGAAAAGTCCGTAGAACAGGTCGTTCTTCCCATCCCAAATCCTGCAGCGCCTGCCCCAAAACCCAGAATCCGGGAACAGTCGCGGCTAAATCCAAGTTTTACGTTCGATTCTTTTGTAACGGGAAAAGCAAACCAGTTGGCCCGTGCCGCCGCCCTACAGGTGGGTGAACATCCGGGCGTCGCCTACAACCCACTATTCGTCTACGGGGGTGTCGGCCTCGGAAAGACTCACCTTATTCAAGCCATCGGCAACCTTTTGCACGATATAAATCCTGAGGCAAAGGTGCGCTATACCCACGCCGAGCAATACGTCTCCGATGTGGTGCGTGCTTACCAGCACAAGGCTTTCGATGGATTTAAAAAGTTTTATCACTCACTGGATTTGCTTTTGATCGACGACATCCAGTTTTTCAGCGGCAAGAACCGCACCCAGGAAGAATTTTTCTACGCGTTCAATGCGCTGATCGAAGCTCACAAGCAGGTCATCATCACCTGCGATACCTACCCCAAGGAAATAAGCGGTATGGAAGATCGCTTGATTTCCCGTTTCGGATGGGGCTTGACCGTAGCGATTGAGCCGCCCGAACTCGAGATGCGTGTTGCCATCCTTCTCAAGAAGGCCGAGGCCGAAAGGGTGAAACTGCCGGAAGACATTGCCTTCTTCATCGCCAATCATATCCAGTCGAATGTGCGCGAACTGGAAGGTGCGCTGAAACGAGTGCTTGCGTATGCCCGGTTTGCCAATGCCACGGTTACCCTGGATCTGGCCCGTGAAGCCCTGAAGGACCTTCTGGCTGTACAGGTACGGCAGGTTTCTGTCGACAACATCCAGCGCATTGTTGCCGACTACTACAAAATCAAGGTCTCCGACATGTACTCCAAAAAACGCTCGCGGACGATCGCGCGGCCAAGGCAGGTTGCAATGGCTCTGGCCAAGGAACTTACTCACATGAGCCTGCCGGATATTGGAGACGCATTCGGCGGCCGCGACCATACCACGGTGCTCCATGGCTGTAGGAAAATAGCCGAACTCAGATCTTCGAATCCCGAGATTGCGCGTGACTTTGACGCGCTCCTGCAGACCCTGCGCGGTTGATAAACCATGTACCGATTGTTGAAAACTCCGGACCGCTGATCAAAGTAGAAATGATGCACATTTCCTCCACTGCTTCTTCACGAGTTATACAAATGGCAAGCTTGCTGATTAGACGAGTTTTTATGCCGCAATCCACCGATTCATCCGCAACTATTACTCTTATTAAGGTTTAAGAATGAAAATCCTGGATATAGACAAAGACGTACTGCTAAAACCGTTGCAGGCAGTCTCCGGGATCGTGGAACGCCGGCACACGCTGCCGATCCTTTCGAATGTACTGCTTGAAGCGGAAGGCTCAACATTGAATCTCCTGGCGACGGATCTGGAGATTCAGGTTTCGACCTCCACCACTCTGGAGAAAAAGGTAGGATCAAAGTACGCGATCACCGTTTCAGCGAGAAAGCTCCAGGACATCCTGCGAGCACTTCCGGAGAACACGAACGTGACCCTGGATGCCCAGGAGTCGCGCGTGCAGGTCAAGGCCGGGAAAAGCAAATTCAACCTGCAAACACTGCCTTCGCAGGATTTTCCGCGTTTGGCGGAGAGCAGCAACGCAGGCGGCAAAGTCGAACTTGCGCAGAAGACGCTGCGGGACCTGTTGATGCTGGTCCAGTATGGAATGGCTCAGCAGGACATACGCTATTACCTGAACGGCCTTCTTGTCGTTGTTGACGGCCAGCAGCTGACGGTGGTGGCGACTGACGGACACCGGCTGGCGTATGCAGCTACCGAGATTCCGCAGTCCGTCGAACGCGCCGAAGTCATCATCCCGCGCAAAGCCGTGATCGAGCTGGTGAAGCTCCTCGGCGATGTCGAAGAGCCGGTCGAGGTGCAGTTGTTGCCTAATCAAGTACGCTTTTCGTTCTCGGGAATCGAAGTTATCTCCAAGGTGGTCGATGGCAAATTCCCCGATTACAACCGGGTCATTCCGAGCAACTACAAAAAACATTTCAAGGTTGGGCGCCAGGTCTTGCAGCAGGCATTGCAAAGAGCATCAATACTTTCCAACGAGAAATTCCGCGGTGTACGCTGGGTGCTTACGCCGGATGTCCTCAAGATCGTCTGCACCAACGCAGAACAGGAAGAGGCGGAAGAAGAACTCGAGGTCAGCTACAACGGCGACCCGCTGGACATAGGATTCAACATTACCTACCTGCTCGATGTCCTGAACAACCTGACTGACGAGGAAATCGATTGTGCCGTGGGAGACGCCAACAGCAGCATGCTGTTGTCCGTACCCGGCAACCAGAGTTTCAAGTATGTCGTCATGCCGATGCGCATCTAAGCGATGCGTTCCTGGATCAAAGATAAAGGCCTAAATGTCATCCTCTGAATACAATTCCGACAGCATCAAGGTACTAAAGGGTCTCGAGGCAGTTCGCAAGCGACCCGGAATGTACATCGGCGACACCAGTGACGGTACCGGTCTGCATCACATGGTTTTTGAGGTGCTCGATAACTCGATCGACGAGGCGCTGGCCGGACATTGCAATGAGATAAAAGTTGTCATTCACACGGATAACTCGATCAGCGTGGTCGACAATGGCCGGGGAATTCCAACAGGGATTCATCCCGACGACGACGGTGGCCGGTCCACGGCTGAAATCGTCATGACTGTCCTGCACGCCGGCGGCAAGTTCGATAGCAACAGCTACAAGATTTCCGGCGGGCTCCACGGCGTTGGTGTCTCGGTAGTCAATGCGCTTTCCGACCTGCTCAAGCTGACCATCCGCCGCGACGGCCAAGCGCATTCGATGGAATTCCGCAACGGTGATCCCGTGGGACCGCTGGCGGTTATCGGACAAACCGAAAGGCGCGGGACCGAAGTGCACTTTCATCCGAACCCGGAAGTCTTCGGCAACATCGAATTCCACTACGACATTCTGGCCAAGCGCCTTCGCGAGCTCTCATTCCTCAACAACGGGGTGCGCATCGAACTGCAGGATCAGCGCACCGGCAAGGAAGAAATCTTCGCCTTCTCCGGTGGCGTGAAGGGCTTCGTGGAGTACATTAACCGCGCCAAGACCGTCCTGCATTCGAATATTTTTCACGCCAATTCAGAGCGGGAAAACATCGGTGTGGAAGTCGCGATGCAGTGGAATGACTCCTACCAGGAGTCAGTGCTTTGCTTCACGAACAACATCCCGCAGCGCGACGGTGGGACCCACCTGACCGCACTGCGGGCCGCGATGACACGTACCTTGAACCAGTACATCGAAGCCAACGAAATGGCCAAGCGGGCCAAGGTCGAGACGACTGGCGACGACATGCGCGAGGGCCTGACTTGCATTCTTTCCGTCAAGCTGCCGGATCCGAAGTTCTCGTCGCAAACCAAAGACAAGCTGGTTTCGTCCGAGGTGCGGCCGGTCGTTGAGGACGCGCTGTCGCAGGCCCTGCATGACTGGCTGATGGAAAAGCCTGCCGATGCAAAGATAATCGTCGGCAAGATCATCGAGGCTGCGCGTGCGCGCGAAGCCGCGCGCAAGGCGCGCGAAATGACCCGCCGCAAAGGCGTGCTGGAGGGATTTGGCCTGCCCGGAAAACTGGCGGATTGCCAGGAAAAAGACCCCGCACTGTGCGAGCTGTACCTGGTGGAGGGCGATTCGGCCGGTGGTTCGGCCAAACAGGGCCGTGACCGCAAGTTCCAGGCGATCCTGCCGCTCAAAGGCAAGATCCTGAACGTGGAACGGGCGCGTTTCGACAAGCTGGTGTCTTCGCAGGAAATCGCAACGCTGATCACGGCGCTTGGGACCAGCATCGGCAAGGACGATTTCAAGCCGGAGAAACTGCGATACCACCGCATCATCATCATGACGGACGCGGATGTCGACGGCTCGCATATCCGCACGCTGCTGCTCACGTTTTTCTACCGGCAGATGCCGGACCTGGTGGAACGCGGCCATATCTACATCGCACAACCGCCCCTGTACAAGGCGAAGCACGGCAAGGAAGAGCGCTACCTCAAGGACGACCACGAACTAAAGGAATACCTGCTGCGCCTGGCGCTGAAGGATGCCGAGCTGCACCCAGGGGGCGGCAGGCCGGCCCTGGCCAGCGAAGCCCTGGAGGAAGTTGCACGTTCTTACATCCTTGCGGAAGCCGTCATTGGCCGCTTGGGCAAGCGCACCGATCCGGCGGTGTTGGCCGCTTTGCTCAAGGCGCCCGAAATCAGCCTGGCCGATGCACAATCGGCACAACAGGCTGCGGAAAAACTCACGGTGCTGTGCGCGGGCAGCGGCCTGACCATCGAACCGCATTACGATCAGAAAAACGAAACCCACGTCCTGATGTTGAAGCGCCTGCAACACGGAAACCTGCGGGTGAGTTATCTCAATGGCGATTTCTTTGCCAGCGGCGATCATGCCCAGATCCGGCAGACCGCCCAGGTCCTGCACGGGTTGATCACGGACGGGGCGTATGTGAAGCGCGGGGAACAGGAACGGCGGATCGTCGAATTCAAGGAAGCCCTCGACTGGCTGCTCGAGGAAGTGAAGCGCGGCGTGGGCATCCAGCGCTACAAGGGGTTGGGAGAGATGAACCCGGAACAACTCTGGGAAACCACCATGGATCCCAAGTCGCGCCGCTTGCTGCGGGCACAGATCGAGGACGCCATTACCGCCGACGAAATCTTCACTACCCTGATGGGTGACATGGTGGAGCCGCGCCGCGCGTTCATTGAATTGAACGCCCTGGGCGTGCGCAACCTGGACGTCTGAACTTCGGCCCGGCCGTCAGGCAGTTTTCTTGGCGGCGGGCTTTTTCGCTGGTTTCTTTGCTGCGGTTTTCTTCGCCACCGGTTTTTCCGCCGCTGGTTTGCGCGCTGCGGCCTGTTTCGGCTTTGCCTTCACAGCCGGTTTCGTCCTGGTGGTTTTTTTGGAAGCGGGTGCCGGTGCTTCCGCCTCCGGTGCCTTGGCCCGCGATGCGCCGCGCCCGCCCTTCTTCTTCGGGCCCTTGCCGCCCTTCGCTTCCTTGGCCGCCAGCAGTTCGAGCGCTTCCTCCAGCGTGATTTTCTCGGGATCGCTGGATGACGGAATCGTGGCGTTGACCTTGCCGTGCTTCACGTACGGGCCATAACGTCCGCTGAAGACCGCAATCGTTTTGTTGTCGTCCGGATGTGTTCCCAGTGCCCGCCCGCCACCCCCCGCCGCTTTTTTCTCCGCAAGCAGCTGCACTGCGCGATCCAGCGAGATTTCGTGGACGTTCTCCGCCTTCGGTATGGATTTGAACATCCCGTCGTGTTTCACATAGGGGCCAAAGCGACCTATGTTCGCTTCCACGGCCTTTCCGGTTTCGGGATGCGCGCCGAGTTGCCGGGGTAGAGAAAGAAGCTTGAGGGCAAGGGCAAGCGCCTCGGGCGAGGTTTCCGTCGGAACCGGAACGCCCTTCGTCCAGGCCGCGCGTTTTGGTTTCTCTTTTGCGTCCTTGATCGTTTGCCCGAGTTGCACGTAATGGCCGTATGGGCCCTTGAGCAACAAGATTTCCATCGACGTAACCGGGTCCTGGCCGAGGATCACGGGACCCAGCGAGGCGCCGCCCCATGGACGGGTGTAGTCACATTTGGGGTAGCCGCTGCAGCCGAAAAACAGGCCGCGGCTGCTGTTTTGCAACAGCACCGTTTTCTCGCATTTCGGGCAACTCTCCGCATGCCGCCCGTTCTTCTGCCATTCCGGATCGAGCAGCGCCTTGGAGAACGAATTCCAGTCGATCACGCGTTCCTTTGCCTGCGGCGTCGGGATGCCTCGCTCGATGCCTTCCTTCTGCGCGAGGTTGTCCGAAAACCCGGACCAGAATTCGCGCATGACCGCGACCCAGTCGAGTTCGCCGTTGGAAATCTCGTCGAGCTCTTCCTCCAGGTTCGCGGTGAACTTGTAGTCGACGTAATGACCGAAATGGGTGGTCAGGAAGCCATTGACCAGGCGGCCGATATCCGTCGGTGTGAAGCGCTTTTTCTCCAGCAAGGCATAGCCGCGGTCCTGCAGTGTCGAAACGATGTTCGCGTAAGTGGACGGCCGCCCGATGCCATACTCCTCGAGTGTTTTGACCAGGCTTGCTTCGGTGTAGCGCGGCGGCGGCTGGGTGAAATGCTGTTCGCCGAATATCCGGTCCACCGGAATGACTTCCTTTTCCTCCATCACCGGCAGCTTGGCTTCTTCTTCCTGCTCGACGTCGTCGGCATCTTCCAGGTACACCGCCATGAACCCCGGGAAAACCAGCACCTGGCCGGTGGCGCGGAACAGTGTGTCGGTATGCCCCACTGATATGTCGACGCTGGTGGTGTCGTACTTGGCCGGCGTCATCTGGCAGGCGACCGTGCGCTTCCAGATCATCTCGTAGAGTGCGGCCTGGTCTGCGGTCAGGAATTTGCGGACTGAATCGGGCGTGTGGACAACGGAAGTCGGTCGGATTGCCTCGTGCGCTTCCTGGGCGTTCTTCGATTTGCTGCGATACTGGATCGGTGCGGGCGGCAGATAGTCCAAATCGAACTTGTTGTTGATGTAGCCGCGGATTTCCTGGAGCGCCTCGTTGGCAAGTGAGAACGAGTCGGTGCGCATGTAGGTGATGAGGCCGACGGTATCGCCGCCGATGTCGACACCTTCGTAGAGCTGCTGCGCCGTGCTCATGGTGCTTCTGGATGTCATCCCCAGCTTGCGTACCGCTTCCTGCTGCAGTGTCGAGGTGGTGAACGGAGGCGCGGGCTGGCGGCTCTTGGGTTTGCGTTCTACTTTTACGACCTTGCCGCTGCCTTTGGCCGCTTTCTCGATGTCCGCGACCAGATCCTTCTGCTGGTTCTCGGCTGCGATGGAGAATTGCTCGATCTTGTCGCCGCGGTACTGGATCAGGCGGGCGCCGAACTTCTGCTTGCCCTTGTGGCTGTCCAGGTGGACGCTCCAGTACTCCCGCGAATTGAAGTTCTCGATCTCCTGCTCGCGCTCGACGATCAATCGCAGCGCGGGGCTCTGGACCCGGCCGGCCGAAAGGCTCGGGCCGATTTTC
>JBKJUC010000050.1:0-29541 GCA_046590325.1 Burkholderiales bacterium
TCGCTCTTTGCCTGATTGGTCCCGTAAGTGTCTGCGGCGAAGGAGGGAAGCGGTTGCGCCGTCATCGCGCGCGCAACCAACCGGAGAACAGAGATGCCGTCCGGATTTCCCGCGAAAACAATACCTCAAACCCGCTTCCGTTCGCTGCTGCGACGCAACGTTGAAATTCACGGAGGGATCGTTGTTTTTTTGTTAGACGCTGGTATCGTATTGAGATGCTAGTCTCAGGTCAAGAACGGCGTCTCATGGAAGCCGCCGACAAGGGGCCGCGCGCCCGGATGCGCAAGATCATGCTGGATGCAGCGATGGGCCTGATGCAGGCCGGGCTGATTCCCTCGGTCAGCGACGTGGCTGAAGCGGCGCAGGTATCCAGGGCGACTGCGTATCGTTATTTCCCGACGCAGGCCGCGCTCATACAGGCCGCGGTGGACGAAGCGCTCGGCCCCATCTTGGCCTGGACTTCGGACTCGAAGGATCCGGAGGAGCGGGTCACCGAACTGGTGTCCTTCGCGTATCCGCGGATGGAGACTTACGAGGCGACGCTGAAGGCGGCGCTGCGGCTGGCGCTGGACCAGTGGGCGCGCCGCCATGCGGGTTTGCTGGGTGACGAAGCGCCCATGGTACGCGGGCATCGCATCGGTTTGCTCAATTCGGCGTTGCAGCCCTTGAAGGCCAGGATTACGCAGGACGGGTTCAAGCGCCTGACGCAGGCGATGAGCCTGATTTTCGGCACCGAAGCCTTCGTTGTGCTCAAGGACATCTGGGGCCTGGACGGCAAGCGCGCGGAGGAAGTGGCGCTGTGGACCTGCCACGCGCTGATCCAGGCGGCGTTGAAGGAAGAATCCCGCGACAGGCGGCGGGCGGCCATCCCGGCGGGCAAGAACGGAGTCCGCAGCGGGAGTAAGCTGGCTGCGAAAAGGAGTCGTGCAAAGGCAAAGTAGGCGGCTTTAGGATTGTGGAACGCGGCGGTAAGACCGCGATTTTAGTTGTGGGGGCAACCGGCCGGCTTGTGATTCAGGAGCGGAGCGGGGGCACATACAAGACCAACGCAACGAGGAGGAGTTAAGTGATGAACAAGCAAAAATGGGCCGGCCTGCTGGCCGGTGCGGTTTTCGCGCTCGCCGGCAACACTGCGTCCGCCGCGGAAACGCTGAAGATCCTGTGGGCGCAGTGGGATCCTGCGAACTACCTGCAGGAACTGGTCAAGGACTACGAAAAACAGACCGGGGTGAAGGTGACGGTGGAAACCACGCCGTGGCCGGACTTCCAGACCAAGGCATTCCGCGAGTTTGCGGCACGCGGGGATGCCTACGACATGGTGGTCGGCGATTCGCAGTGGCTGGGCGCCGGTTCGACCAACGGTCACTACGTCGACCTGACCGATTTCTTCAAGAAGCACGGCGTGGACAAAAGCATGGCGCCCGCGACCGTTGCCGGTTACGCGGAATACCCGAAGGGCAGCAGCAAGTACTGGGCCGTGCCGCTCGAAGGCGACGCCACCGGCTGGTCCTACCGCAAGGACTGGTTCGAGGATCCGAAGGAAAAGACCGCGTTCAAGAAGAAATTCGGTTATGACCTCGCGGTGCCCAAGACCTGGGCGCAGATGCGCGACATCGCCGAGTTCTTCCATCGTCCGGACCAGAAGCGTTATGGCATCGCCATCTATACCGACAACAGCTATGACGCGCTGGTGATGGGCTACGAGAACGTGCTGTTCGGATTTGGCGGCGAACTCGGCGACTACAAGACCTATAAGGTCAAGGGTGTCATCGACAACAAGGTCGCGGTCGACGCGCTCAAGTTCTACAAGGAGTTGTACAAATACACCCCGCCCGGCTGGGGCAAGGTGTTCTTCATGGAAAACAACCAGGCGATCACGGAAGGCCTGGCGGCGATGAGCATGAACTTCTTCGCTTTCTTCCCGGCGCTGACCAATCCCGCGACCAACAAGCACGCCAAGGTGACCGGCTATTTCGCGAATCCGGAAGGCCCCACCGGCAAGCGCTTCGCGGCGCTCGGCGGTCAGGGCGTGTCGGTGATCAAGTATTCGAAGAAGCAGGCGGAGTCCATGAAGTTCCTGGAGTGGTTCATCAAGGAAGACGTGCAGAAGAAGTGGGCCGCGCTTGGCGGCTATACCTGCAACGCCAACGTGCTGAAGTCGGACGAGTTCCGCAAGGCCACGCCCTACAACGAAGCCTTCTACCAGACCATGTTCATGGTGAAGGATTTCTGGGCGGTGCCGCAGTATGCGGAATTGCTGGATTCGATGAACAAGCGTCTGCATCCGTTCGTGGTTGGCAACAAGGGCACGGCTGAGGAAACCATGGCCGGGGTCGCCAACGACTGGGACAAGACTTTCAGGAAGTACGGACACCTGAAGTAAAAGGAGTGCGCGCCGGGGGAGGGCTTTGGTCCTCCCCGTTTGTTGCGCGCAAGGCGTGAAGGGTGAAGGCGTGAATGAGTGAATGAGTGAATGTGTGAATGCGTGAAGGGTCAAGTCGCCTGAAAGCTTTACACCCTATCCCCCTTCACACCTTCACGCCTTCACCTGTTCTTCGCAAGACGCGCGACAGACGCGACCGCGCAGGAGGAGACGAAAGACCATGTTGGCCAGGCTTGATCCTGGCTCCGTCGCGGCGAGGCGGGGCTTGAGCGACATCGCCATACGCAACGTGTTCATTGTGCCGACGATCATTTTCCTGATCGTTTTCAATATTTTTCCACTGATCTATTCGCTCGGCTATTCGTTCACCGATTTCCGCGCGTCGTCCAGCGACGCGGCCAATTTTGTCGGATTGCAGAACTACCGGGAATTGCTTTCCGACCCGTATGTCTGGAACAACTTCACCATCACCGCCAAGTACGTGCTCGTTTCCGTCGGCGGTCAGGTGCTGGTGGGTTTCGGCGTGGCCCTGCTGCTCAACCGCAAGGTGCCGGCCAAGGGTCTGGTCACCACGCTGCTGCTGCTGCCGATGATGATGTCCATGGCCGTGGTCGGCCTGTTCTGGCAACTGCTGTACAGCCCTTCATGGGGCATCATCAATTACGCCCTCGGCCTCGAAGACTTCGAGTGGCTGTCCGATGCGGAAGTCGCGCTCTACGCCGTGGCGCTGACCGATATCTGGATGTGGTCGCCGTTTGTCATGCTGCTTTCTCTGGCCGGCCTGTCTGCCATCCCGCAACATTTGTATGAAGCGGCAGCCATCGACCGCGCGTCGCGCTGGTACACCTTTACCCGGATCACGTTGCCGCTGGTCACGCCACTGCTGCTGATCGCGATCATTTTCCGCACCATGGAGGCGTTCAAGACTTTCGACCTGGCCTTCATCATGACCAGCATGGAGTCCACGGAACTCATCGCGATCCGGCTCTACAAGATGGCGTTCCAGGAATGGCAGACCGGAAAGTCCTGCGCCATGGCCTACATCGTCCTGATCATGGTGCTGGCCATTACGAACATATACGTGAAGTACCTGAACCAGGCGAAAGCGCGTTAGCAATGGCAACCGTCACGTCGAAAGGAAATCGCCTCTGGAACCGGATGCTGGTCGTGTTGGTATTCCTGGTACTGATCATCTATCTGTTGCCGCTGTACTGGATCAGCTCGACCGCATTCAAGCCGAGGAGCCTTGCCACCACCGTCCCGCCAACCGTCATCTTCGAACCGGAACTTACCGCATTCGTCAAGTTGTTTACGGCACGCGTGCAGATGCGCGGCGAGGTCGAGCCGGAAGTCTACGAGAAGGCACCCTGGTACGAAAAGCGCGTCTACGATGCCGGCGAGCGCATCATCAAGGATGCCGATGGAAAGCTCGAAAACTCCGGCTACCTGAGCCGTTTCCTCAACAGCATCATCATCGCGGTCACGAGCACGTTCCTCGCCGTGGCCATGGGCACGCTCACGGCTTATGGGTTCTCGCGTTTCAAAATGCCCGGCGAGCAGGACTGGCTGTTCTTCATCCTCTCCACCCGCATGCTGCCGCCCGTGGTGGTCGCCATCCCGATGTTCCTGATGTACCGGACCGTCGGGCTGGTCGACACGCACATTGGGCTGATCATTCTCTACACGGCATTCAACCTGTCGTTCTCGGTGTGGTTGATGAAGGGCTTCATCGACGAAATCCCGATCGAGTACGAGGAAGCGGCGCTGGTGGACGGCTACACCCGCATGCAGGCCTTCTTCAAGATCGTCCTGCCGCAGGCGGCAACCGGCATCGCGGCGACCGCGGTGTTCTGCTTCATCACGGCCTGGAACGAATACGCCTTCGCGCTGATGATGACCAACTCCCGCGCGCAGACCGCGCCGCCGTACATTCCGTCGCAACTGGGATCCGGCGTAACCGACTGGACCGTAATCGCGGCCGGCACCTTCCTGTTTCTGGTGCCGGTGGCCGTGTTTACTTTCCTGCTGCGCAAGCATTTGCTGAGGGGCGTCACCTTCGGTGCTATACGCAAGTGATTGACGTGAATATCGTGAATGCCGTGAATGCCGTGAATGCCGTGAATGTCGTGAATGTCGTGAATGTCGTAAATGCCGTAAAAGAGAAAATGCGCACCGGCGCCACTCGCTTTACGCGAGGGTTTCCGGCATTCACGATATTCACGACATTCACGGCGTTTCCGAGGCGAAGCCTATGACTTTCCGCGAAATCAGCGCGAAGTACCTCGAACCGATCTCCATGTTCACCATGATCTTCGGAATCGTGGCGCTGTGCCAGCCCTGGATCGAGGTGCTGCACCGCTACGGCGTGACTATCACCCTCGCGGGCCTGATCGGATTCTCGGTGTTCTCCAAGATCAAGCCGCTTCCGAAGGAAGACGGCGAGTCCCAGTCACCAATAACCAATCACTAATCGCCGTTTACTGTTCACCAATCACCGTCTCACATGGCAGACATCGTCCTCCGCGACGTCGAGAAATACTTCGGCGACAACTACATCATCAGGAAGCTCAACCTGGAGATCCGCCATCGCGAGTTCGTGGTGTTGCTGGGGCCGTCCGGCTGCGGCAAGACCACGACGTTACGCGCCATTGCCGGCCTGGAAGATATCGATACGGGTGACATACTGATCGACGGCAAGCCAGTTCAGGCCCTGCAAGCCGCGGACCGCGACATCGCATTCGTATTCCAGCTCTATGCGCTGTATCCGCACCTGACCTCTTACGAGAACATCGCTTTTCCGTTGCGCGCCACCAACGAGTCGAAGGAGACCATCGACCGGCGTGTTCGCGAAGCGGCGAAGGCGCTGAAGATCGAGCATCTGCTCAACAAGCGCCCCGGCGCGCTGTCCGGCGGCGACCTGCAGCGCGTCGCAATCGGTCGGGCGCTGGTGCGCCGGCCCAAGGCGCTGTTGATGGACGAGCCGATCGGTGCGCTGGATGCCAAGCTGCGCGAGGAAATGCGCACGGAACTCAAGCGCCTGCACATCGAGAACGAGGCGACGACCGTGTACGTGACCCACGACCAGGTGGAGGCCATGTCCATGGCCGACAGGATTGCGATCATGAACGAAGGCATCCTGCAGCAGGTGGGAACGCCTACCGAGGTCTACCAGCATCCGGCCAACCTGTTCGTCGCACAGTTCATCGGCAGCCCGATCATGAACGTGGTCAGCGGGGTGGTACGGCCGGCGGAAAACGGCACCCAGGTGGTGCTGGGCGAAAACGACGCCACCCTGACGTTTCCACGGGAACTGCACCCGTTGATCGTCGGGAAAAAGCACTCGGAGGACGAGTTGGCCATCGGCATCCGTCCGGAGGGCGTGCTGGTCGCACGCAGCCAGACGGCAGGCTACGTCCCGGTCGAGGCGCACATCATCGAACCCCTGGGCCCTTACGACATCGTGGACCTCAAGTTCGGCAGGCAGATGCTGCGCGCGCGCACGCCGTCCGGCTACGTGGCGAAGGCCGGGGACGTGGTGTGGGCCCGGCTGGACGAAGCCCAAACCCATTTCTTCAGCACCCGCACTGGCGAGTCGCTGCACATCAGGCTATGAGCCCGCACTTTTCACAGGGCCATCTCCCTATGCAAACGCGTCCGGCTGAATCGGTAAGTCGTTCGAGTCGAAACTGCCTCGCCCGAAACACGCCATCATCTCGCGCCCCTGCGAGAAATGCGAGCTAGACCATGGCCAGCGTCAGACTCGGCAAAGTCAGCAGGAAGTTCGGCAGCCATACGGCGCTGAACAACCTCGACCTCGACATCGCCAACGGCGAATTCTTCGTGCTGCTCGGCCCGACCGGCGCGGGCAAGACCACCACGCTGCGACTGATCGCAGGCCTGGACAGCCCGAACAGCGGCAGCATTTCGATTGCGGAACAGGACGTGAAGGACTGGAGTGCCGCCGAGCGGGACGTGGCGCTGGTGTTCCAGTACTACTCCCTGTATCCGCATTACACGGTGAAACAGAATCTCGAGTTTCCCCTCAAGTCCAAAGTAAGGCGGATGTCGCAGCAGGAGATGGACCAGCGCGTGGCGAAAGCGGCGAAGACCCTGCGCATCGAACACCTGATGGAACGCAAGACCGACCGCTTGTCCGGCGGCGAAATGCAGCGTGTTTCCATCGGCCGCGCCATCGTGCGCGAGCCGCGCGTATTCCTGATGGATGAACCTCTGTCCAACCTCGACGCCAAACTGCGCGAGTTGCTGCGATCCGAGCTCAAGGACCTGCAGATGAAGCTCGGGGCGACCTTCCTGTATGTCACCCACGATCAGGTCGAAGCCATGTCCATGGGCGACAAGGTCGGCGTGCTCAACCAGGGCCGCATCATCCAGGTGGGCACCCCGCAACAGATCTACAACCAGCCGCACGATACGTTTGTGGCGACCTTTGTGGGCTCGCCCGCCATGAACCTGCTGCCGGCCAATGTCAGCGGCGGCCGAGCGGTCATTGTCCCGGGCGTTTTCGAAGTACCTGTGGACCGGGCCGCGGGCGGCAAGGCCGCCAGGCTCTCGGGGCCGGCGACCCTGGGCATCCGCTCGGAGGATATCGCGGTCGGAGCGAACGAAGCTATTGAAGCCCGGGTTCATGGGGTGGAGAATCAGGGCGTGGAGAAGGTGGTCACCCTGCGGGCAGGGGAGTGCCTGATCAAGGCTACCGTACCGGCGCGGCTGGAGCTGGGCATCGATACGGGGGTTCGGTTTTCATTCAAGCAGGACAAGCTGCATTTTTTCAATTCTGCAAGCGGCGCAAACCTGTATTACGGCGAGGAGGAAGGAAATGGCTAAGATTCTGTTCAAGAACGTCAATGTGCTGGACTGCACGGGCGCTCCGCCGTTTGCGGGGCAGGTGATGGTGGAGGGCAACCGCATCAAGGCTGTTGCGCCGCAAGGTTCGTCGATTCCCACGGAAGGCGCGAAGGTCGTGGATGGCGGCGGGGCGACGCTGATGCCAGGCCTGATCGAGTCACATTCCCACCTGTCTTTCCTGGATACGCCTGATCTTGAGGGCCTCGGTTTCGTTCCGCCGGAAGAGCACATGCTGCGCACAGTGCTGAACGCAAAGAAAATGCTGGATCAGGGTTTCACGGCCTGCAACAGCGCTGCCGCCGCCAAGCCCCGGCTCGATATCGTGCTGCGCAACGCGATCAATGCCGGCGACTTCCCTGGACCGCGCACCCTGGCGGCTAGCCCGGAGATGACGGTGACCTCGGGTTTGGGAGACGTGCGCATGATGCATATGCACCGCGAAACCTTTGCGGTCATTTGCGACGGTCCGGAAGAGTTCCGCAAAATGTCGCGCCTGATGGTGCGGGAAGGCGTCGACACGCTGAAGATCAATCCGTCCGGCGACGAATTCATTCCGCACGCGCGCGCGCACCAGACCGTGATGACGGAAGCCGAGATCGCCGCGGTTTGCGACGTCGGCCACGCACACGGCAAGCGCATGGCGGCGCACGCGCGCAGCGCCGAGTCGGTGAAGCTGTGCCTGAAGCACGGTGTCGCCGTGATTTATCACGCCACGCTGGTGGACGAGGAAGCCTGCGACGCACTCGAAGCGGCGAAGGACTGGTGCTTCGTGGCGCCGACTCTGGGCATCAACTACACCACGCTCAACGAAGCCGCTAAGTGGGGCATCACCACGCAAGTGGCCGAGAGCATGGGCATGCGCATCGAGCTCGATATCGGCATCAAAAACATGAAGGAGCTCAAGAAGCGCGGCGTCCGCGTCTTGCCGGGCGGCGACTACGGCTTTGCCTGGAACCCGATCGGTACCAATGCACGCGACATCGAGCACTTCGTGAACCTGCTGGGCTTCTCGCCGATGGACGCGATCCTGTCGGCTACCAAAATGGGCGGCGAGATCATGAAGATGGGCAATGAGCTTGGCCAGGTCAAGCCGGGCTTCCTCGCCGACATGATCCTGGTCGACGGCAACCCGGTCGCCAACGTCAAGCTGCTGCAGGACGCAAGCAAGTTACTGATGATCATGAAGGACGGACAGTTCCACAAGGAGCTGCAGGTCGCGGCGCAGTCGCAGCGGCAGATTGCCTGAGCGAAGCGTTGCTTCGGAAAAAGCGCCCTTCGGGGCGCTTTTTTCTTGTCCGTGACGGCGTGACGAGGTGACGGTCGTGACGAAGTCAAAGTCAGGCGCTTACCGAAAATACCCTACGGACGTAGCGCGTCGGAGTACCCTTTTAGGACGCAGAGGACGCAGAGGACGCAGAGGACGCAGAGGACGCAGAGGAACTGTCGGCTCGTCTGATTCTCGCGTCTGCTTCGAGACTTTTCCCCAAGCGGTTGCGTGCGCATTGTCTGGACAGCTAGTGTCAGCCAAGCGGAAGGGCGTCATCCGTCGCGCACTCCTGGGAAATGCGGGTATCGCTAACGCGCGCCTCACCAATATCGACCTTGTTGACGCAGCGCTATGCGCGTTGACTGCGCATCATTTCTTGGTCGGGCCGATCAAGACTTACGGCGATCGCGAAACCGGTTTTATCGTAGTGCCTGAGGCGCAGTAATTTAATTGCGCCACATAAATCTCTTTTTGTGGCGCGATGGGCGATATAGCGCCATTACATCCATGGCGAAGTCTCTTCCCCTCAAGCCCTTGGCGAGTTCATAAAAGAGTTAAAAATCAGCACTATCTGGCCGAGTATGTGAGGTTTGATGAATTAGGATTGCGCTATTCGCGAATCGCGAATAGCATAAGTGCATGATCTTAAAGCCGCAGGATGTGGTCGTTCTCCTGAAACTGGTATCCCTCGGTCAGGAACCGTGGAACTTCCAGCGCCTGGCAATGGAATTGTCTATCAGCCAGTCCGAGGTCCATGCCGGGGTGAAGCGGGCTGTGGCTGCGCGCCTCATGAGCGACGTCAGCTCGACATCCGGCCGGCCTGTGCGCGCGGCGTTGCTGGAGTTCCTGATTCACGGCGTCAAGTACGCCTATCCGCCTGAGCGTGGAGAATTGGCCCGCGGCGTTGCGACAGGCTATGCCGCTCCGCCATTGAACAAGGTGATCGTCGGTTCAGGCGATCCGCCTCCCGTCTGGCCATATGCGGAAGGTTCGGTGCGCGGCTATGCATTCATGCCCCTGTATCCGAGCGTGCCACAGGCTGCGCTGAAGGATCCGAACCTGTACGAACTGCTTGCCCTGGTGGACGCAATTCGCGACGGCCGCGCTCGAGAACGCAGTCTTGCCGAGAAAGAGCTCGAATCGCGGCTGGGTACGGTGCCGGACTAAATGTCGAATCCGAACATCGAATTGCTTGTTCGCGTGGCAGAGGCGCTCGGCGACCTCAGGGAGCGGCTGGTATTCGTCGGTGGAACGGCAACTGCCTTGCTGATTACCGATCCTGCAGCCGCGGAAGCACGCGTAACAGAGGATGTCGACGCGATCGTCGCCGTTGTAACGCTGGCGGAGTATCACCGTCTGGGTGGAGAACTGCGCAAGAGAGGATTTTCCCAGACTCTCGCGGATGGCCAGCCGCCATACCGGTGGACGATTGCAGGGATGAAGCTCGATGTCATGCCGCTGGATGCGGCCGTACTGGGCTTCTCCAACAAATGGTACGACTCCGCCATGCAGACCGCGACTGAAGTCAGGATAGGGGAGCGGTTGTCCATTCGCCTTGTCACGCCACCCTGTTTCATCGGCACGAAGCTCGAAGCGTTCCGCGATCGGGGCAAAGGCGACTACCTTGCGAGCCACGATCTGGAAGATGTGATCTCGGTTGTCGATGGCCGTCCCGAACTGGTCGAGGAGATCGGCCGGGCAGCCCCTGACCTCCGGACCTACATCGCGAGCGCTTTCGCAGAATTTCTTGCCGATGACAATTTTCGAAATGCGCTGCCAGGACTTGTAATAGACGGCAGCCCGGCTACCAGATCGCCGATCGTGGTGAAAAGATTGCGTGCGATTGTGCAATTCGCTGAAGATCAATCAACGTCGCGAACAGAATCCGGAGCCCATGAATGATGAAGCAACCATTGGTACTTCTTCCCGGCCTCCTTTGCGACGCCGCCCTCTGGGAGCCCCAACTTTCCGGTCTCGCCGACATCGCTGATTTTTTCGTGGCCGACCTGACGGAACACGAAACCATGAAGGACATGGCCGCCGCGGTGCTGCGCGACGCGCCGTGGAAAGAGTTCGCGCTGGCGGGCTTGTCGATGGGCGGCTACGTCGCCCAGGAAATCATGCGCCAGGCGCCGCAGCGGGTGACGAAGCTGGCACTGCTCGACACGCGCGCGCGTCCGGAGCAGCCCGAAGAAACCACGCGCCGCCATCAGTTCATCAAGCTGGCGCAATCCGAGCGTGGATTCACGCCGGTCACCACCCGCATGCTGCCGCTTATGCTGCATCCTTCGCGCGTCAAGGAGCAACCACTGGTCAAAATCATCCGCGAGATGGCTGAGCGCACGGGTGTCGAAGCCTATGTCCGTCAGCAGACGGCCATCATTGCCCGGCCCGATTTCCGGCCCGGGCTGGCAAAGATCAAATGTCCGACCCTGGTCCTCTGCGGCCGGGAGGATCTGCTCACCCCACTCGACAACAGCGAGCAGATGGCGGCGGCGATTCCCGGGGCGAGGCTGGTCGTGGTGGAGGAGTGCGGACACATGTCCACGCTCGAACGTCCTGAAGCGGTTAACCGGGCGATGCGCAAATGGCTGGCAGCCTGAGTTCCGGCTCCTTGCGCCAGCGTTTCGATGAGCGCAGAGTATGTGCGTCGATTCAGGAATGAGTTCCTGTCATCTGGAGGGTTCGTGAAGCATCTTGCAGGCGCCTGTCTCGTTGTCTTTTCTCTGTCGGCGATTGCCGTCGCAGGGGCTCGTGCGGACGATTCAGTCGTTGCCGAAGGCGGGCTCCTGTCGTCCCATGGCTTGCTCTCGCAACTGGAGCGCTTCATGCACCAGCGCGATCTCGACGCGACCAGCCTGAATGCCGATTCCATGGTCGGGGTGATGATCGACTGGGCGCGCTTTGAACCGGCGACAGGAATAGCCGGTGCCGATGCCCTCGTCTTCCAGTACGGTGGCTGGTCGGAAGGGTGTGCGACCGGATTCAAGTTCAGCCTGCTCAGGAAAGTCTCTTTGCCCGAATCCGCCGACGGAAATTTTTCCCAGACAGCCGGCATCACGCTGATTTTCGAACCCAGCGCCAATGCCGATCTTCAACCGTTGAGGCTAGTTTCTTCCGACCTGAAATCGATCGAAGACTTCATGGCCGCGGTCGAAGGCTCGCCGGCATTCAGGAAGCTGGCGACCGTGACGCCAATGTCGGTGGTCGTGGAGAGCGGCGGCATGCGCTGAGCAGTAACGGGGCGAGATTCCGCCTCAGCGGCCAGGCGCGGACAAATGCCCGAGGGGATGCGGTTCAATGCCCGCCTGGCTGGCGCAGGTCGAGCGCCATCCGCAATGCATTTTCGCGGCCACGATAGTAGCCGATCGTGCGACCTGTCTCCGTAAATCCCAGCGCCCGATAGAAAGCCTGCGCGCCGAGGTTCTCCGTGCGCAGTTCGAGCCTGATCAATGCAAGGCCTGCCGTCAGTGCGGAACTCTTCAGCCATTCAAACATGCGCAGGCCGACGCCCTGCCGCTGAAACGACTCGCGGACCGCGAACAGCGACAGGTGCGCGGTTTCGTCGCCGAAATCCATGATGCCGAAGCCGATGATCTCGCTGCCATAGACCGCGGTGAGGACGAGCGTTTCGGTGTTGCGGATCGCGTGTTCGACGCGCTGCCGGGTCCACGACCAGCCGAGTCCAGTTTCAATCAGGCGGCGCGACATTTCGGCGATGATCGGCGCATCCGCCGCTGTTGCCAGCCGGAATTTGATGTCGGTGACGATGCGTCCCATGATAGGGCGGAAGTCTAGACCTTTTGGCCGGGCCGGCCAAACTCCGCGGCCCGGTAGCACGCGGAGAAAAAACGTTTGCCACCGGGCAGCGTCAGCGCCGCGCTCGAGTTTTCGATGAGACCCGCTGTAACCGTCGCCTCGCGGCAATGGTCCGTATCCCGCTGCTTCATCGATCCGACCCATTTTTCCAGGCAGCGGAGCCGAACCGCGAGTCTGGGGTTGGCCTGTGCTAGCTCAGTATGTCCCGGACCAGGATGTCGTGCTGCCCGACCTTGACCGCGAGGAAGATCTCGCGCAGCAGCAAGGCGAGGCAGCCGATCAGGGCAAACATGGAAAGGATGAACAGCATGATGACCACGCGTGCAAGATCGATGGAAATGAACACGCCCATGAACGCGGTAGCGACCAGCAGGCAGATCAGCAGACCGCTGACCACGGCGAACATGACCGCGTGGTAGATGAGGCCGATGCGGCGGGCCAGCAACACCAGTTCCTCGATGTCCTCATTGGCTGCTTCGGCGCCGTCGGCAACCGCTTTGCGCGCGCGGTCCTGCAGCAGACGGCGGCGGTCGACGATGCGACCAAGCCGGTTGCTGAGCGCCGACAGGATGGTGCCGATGGCGGTCAGCAGGAACACTGGCGCGACGGCAAGCTGGATGATGCGTGCGATATCCGTGACGTGGGCTTCCATGAGGAGTTCGTTCAGCGGATGCGCGCGGTGACTTCGCCGAGCCCGTCCACCGCAAAACTGAGGACGTCGCCGGGCTTGACGAATTTCGTGGCGATCATGGTGCCGGTCATGACGACCATGCCTTTCTTCATGCTCCTGCCTTGCGCCGCGACGGTATTGGTCAGCCACGTCAGCGCCTCGAACGGATGGCCGAGCACATCGCGCCCATGACCTTCGCCGGCGGTTGCGCCATTCATCGTCAGCACGCCGCGGATCGCAGCCAGATCCAGCGAGCGCCAGTCGTGTACAGGTTTGCCAACGACGATACCGCCGTTCCAGGCGTTGTCGGCAATCAGGGTCAGGATCAGCGAAGAAATCTTCTGGTAATCGGCATTGCGGTCGTCCACCAGTTCGAAGGCCGGCATCAGCGCCTCCACGGCATCGCCGATCTGTTCGCGGGTATAGGGTGCCTTGTCCGCGGGCAGGTCCTTGCCCAGGTACGCCGCCAGTTCGCATTCGATGCCGGGCCGGCCATAGTCGTCGTATTTCAGCCCGGCCGGCGATTGGTGGATGAGGTTGGCGTGGATCGGGCCGGCAAAAGGCGAAAAGAACTTCAGCATGTCCTGCATGACCGTCGAGGTCAGCGCGACCTTATAGCCGGCCACCGGCCCAAGCCTGTCCGCCCGCAGGGCGCGGAACGCTTCCTGGATCGCATAGGCGTCCTCGACGCCGCGCGGCGCCAGCGCCTCGGGCAGCGCATCGAATGGCTGGCGCGTGCGGTGCTGATCGAGCAGCAGGCGGGCGGTTTGCTGGTTGCGTTGCTCGTCCGACATGGTGCGGTTTCTCCCGGCGGATTGTTCTGGTTTTGTCCGGAGCGAATCTTACTGCAAAGCGCACCGCTGACGGTCGCCGCGCCTCAGGCGTCGCGGAAGCGCGTACGCCTCACGAACAGGATGGCCAGGAACGGCAGCACGAGTCCGAGGGTGGTTACCAGGACCAGCAGCATGCCGAGATCGCTGTAGTCGGCCGGCACCTTGATCGCGCCGGTTGCGGAATCCTTCACTTCGCGCGAGATCACGAAGAACTGGTTCAGGTATTTGGTGCCGAGCTGGGAGGCCGACAGGGCGAGGTTGGTGAAGGAGGCCATCACCGCGAAGAACGTAGCCTTGAGTTTTTCCGGCGCGGAATTGGCGATCCAGGCCAGCATCGGCACCATCGCGATCTGGCCTAGCGGGGACTCCAGTGCGGTATCCACCAGCATGATGAAGCGGGCGTCGACGACTCCGCCGGTCAGCGCTGCGGTCCATTCGTGCAGCCCGTAGAACATGCCGATGATGGGCAGTGACAGGAAGGTGCCGATGACGGTGAGGAAGCCGATGACGTAGGCAATCGACCGCTCCGCCATGAAGCGGCGGAACAGGAACAGTCCGAACAGGGTGAGCGTCGACCCGATGAGCGAAAGGGTGGCGAGGAACTGCTGGTCGAAGCCGAGGCCGTCGATCATCCACCAGGTCGCGCCAGCGCCCGGACTGGGTATGGCGCGAAATACGAAGATCACGACTGCGGTCCCGACCAGCACGTTGCGGGCGGCGGGTTCGAGTTCGCCGGTTAGCCGCCACATGAGAAAGATCACGATCGACATGGAGACGGCGAACACGATCTCTTCGGCGCCGGGCACCCGCGCCAGGCCCACGCTGAGTGATACCACGGTGAAGGCCAGGCCGCCGCCGAGTATCCACCAGTTCACCGGCGGCGGATCGTCGTGCAGGCCAAGCAGGACTTCGCTTTCCTTGCGGCTATGTCCCAGTGCCGAAAGTCGCGCCATGTTGCGCCGCCAGAGCCAGGACGCAAGGGCCACACCGAGAACCGAAACCACCGGGATGATCAGTGCCAGACGGTAGAGGAAAAGGTAGGCTGCCGCTTTTTCCGCTTCCGGCAGTTCGCCAACGCCGCGCAGCAGGTAGACGTTTGCCAACGACACCAGCACGCCGCCGCCGATGATGGCGACGCGTCCGAGCGTCTGCATGGTCGTGTGCATAGACTTGCGCTGTGCAAGGCCGATCTCCTTGCCGGCCGCATCCACCCGCGGCACCGCTTCCACCGTCATCGCGTCCGCCACCACGTCCTGCAACACGTAGCCAATGGGGGCGAGCAGCGCCGCGGTCACGAACCAGGTCTCGACCGCGGCGAACTTTTCCATATACGCCGCATCGCCGAGCAGGCCGATCATGATCAGCAGGCTGAGCGCGATCAGGCTGGCACCGAGGTAAACCAGAAGGCTTTTCCAGCGCCATACAAGGTCCACCAGGTGGCCGAGCGGCATTTTCAGCGCCCACGGCAGCATTGCCCAAAAACCCAATGCCGCCAGAAATTCCGCCGAAAGTCCTAGCCGTTCCTTGACGAAGAAGGTGCCGACGATCGCAGTCAGGCCGGAAATGCCCGCCGCAAGGTAGACCATGAGGGGCGGCAGGTAAGACAGCCGCATTTCGCGGCCAAGCGCAAGGCAGTTGCTGTCGAACCATGCGGCGATGGTGTCCAGCGGGCCGCGTTTTTCGTTCTGGGGCATGGGCGGATCAGGCTCCGAAAAGGCTTGCGGCGTATGACACCGCGGAACTCAAGGTGTTGCGTCCAGCACCAGCGAATTCAGGATCGGCATGCCTTTTTCGGCAAACTGCCTGCCCTTGTCCTCGGGATAGGACTGGTGGGAATAGGAGACGCTTACGCCCTGCGTGGGCCTGGCAGGGTCGGGGCAGGTGAGGGTCATGGACTCGACGATCAGGCTCGCGACCGGGCCGGTGGGGCCGGCGGCGCCGCGATCCTCTATTTCGAAAACGGACATCACGCAGGCCAGGGATCCGGCCATGTACGGCTTGATGTCCTGACGAAAGATGCGAAAGCGGTTCGGGTCCAGGGCGCGGCGCTCCACGTCCCGGATTTCACGCAGCAGGGTGTCGGGAGATTGTCCGGAGAGTTTCACGGCCAGCATCTGTATGGTCAGCGTTTCGGCGGTGAAGTCCCCGGGTTTTCCCAGCACCACGCGCGCGGGCGTTTGCTGCACCAATGCCCAGCCGTCCTTCGGCGGAACAAAAATCGTGAAGCCGTTCACTGAAAACTTGAGGGGCTCCGGCGGTTTCGTGGCGCAGGCGCCGAGCAGAGTCGGCAGCAGGAGTGCGGTAAGAGCATTACGAAGTCTCATGTTCAAGATCTGCCGGATTGGTTGGAATGGATTGGTTGGGCTGGCTTGGTTAGACTGGCATCGGGCCATGGCTATCTGCCGGAATGATAACCGCAACCGGGCAAGTTCCGCGTCTGCGGCTCAAGGGCAATCGGGACGCTGCCGATGGCTCCGGGATGGAATCCCCGATCACGCCGATTCCTTTTCAATGAGCAACCAGACCGCACCGCAACGGGCGGAAGCGCGCACCTGGGCGTGTAGTCCTGCGCTATTTCCGCTTTATCAAGGCTTTGCCCCAGAAGTGAGGGAGGGGCTACTGCCAGCAAGTTCGACCATGCGGGCACCGTCAACCGCAGGTAGGATTCTTGCGTTTGGCGGGCCGGAGCCGGCCGATTTGCTATAGCATTACGCCCGGAAAACATAACTACAAACCCCCACGGCGCCCGTCTGTCCGGGCCTGCCGTCAACGGCGCGAGTAACTTGTCCTATACGAAAGTGCGATGTTCCGGCGGCGGTGCAACCGCCCCGCGGAAAGCGACCAGCCAGCCTGAAGGTTCTCCGATTCGGATGCGCGCCCGTTGCGGCGTCCTGCTGCTGGCGTTCGTGCTTCTTTCGCTGGATGGCCTCAGTGCATGGGCCCAGGAAGTGTTCGAGCTCGAACCCGAATACGTCTACGGCAGGAACCGCAAGCCGACCATCGGCTATCGCAAACCCGAGGTCTTCGATCCGCTCTCGGACCGGTTGTACCAGTCGGGCTACCGCAATTTCGCCCCCGTCGGCATCCCGGACGAACTGAAGGAGGTCCCGGCCATGGAACGTGTCCAGAAAATGGGCCGCATCCTGGTCTGTGCCGATGCCTGGTTCTGGCCGTTCTCGCGCACGGCGCGCAATAACGAACCGCCCGGGATTGAACTCGAAATCCTGCAGGCGATCGCCAGCAAGCATGGCTGGGACGTCAGCATCGCCTGGGTCAACACCGGCATGCGTTTCGGCGTCGGCGTCACCTTCAGCACCTCGATCGACCGGGGCATCTGCGACATCTTCACCGGCCTGACCTATACCGGCGATGACCATCACATGCCCAAGCACAAGATGGCTTTCACCAAGCCGTTCATGAGCACCGGCTACGTGCTGGTCACGCAGGGACCCGCAACCGACGTGAAGACCCTGGACGACGCGAAACGGCTCGGTTTCAAGGTCGGCGTGCCCGCTTATTCGCCCATGAGCGAGTACGCGGAGGCGAACAACATTCCCGTGGAAACTTTTTTCCAGAACTACCAGGTGATCAATGCGCTGATCGAAGGCAAGGTCAACGCCGCCATGATCTGGTCGGGTGCTATTTCCCAGGCCAAGCTCGAGCATCCAGAAGGTGAATTCGAGATGGTCAAGGACTATCAGCCGCCTCCCGAGATGCGCTTCGACAGCACCTGGGGCATCAAGGAAAAGGAAACGGAACTGCTGCGCTTCATCAACGAGGAGTTCGATGCGATGATCAAGAGCGGCGAGACCAAGCGCATTTCCGAGCGCTACGGGGTGCCGTTTTATCCGCCGATCGGGCGGGGGGCGCCAAACAGCATGCCTGATCAGTGAATGGTGAACGGCGAACAGTGAACGGTGAACAGTGAACGGTGAACGGTGAACGGTGACTAGTGAACAGTGAACAGCGAACAGCGAACGGACGACAGGGAACGGCGAACAGTGAACGGTGAATGGCCAACGGTAAATACGGATCGATGTGCGCTGGTTTAACCGTTCGCTGTTCACCGTTCACCGATTTCCCGTTCACCGTTCGCTGTTCACAGTTAACCGTTAACCGATCCCTGTTCGCTGAAACGAAGCTTCAATAGGGAGAGTGGGATGATAGACAAGCTGATTGAACTGAGCGTCATGTCCGGCGGGCTGTTGCCGCTGATGGGGTTACTGCTGCTGATAACCCTGGCGGTGATCATCGAGCGCTCGTATTTCTTCCACAAAGTGCTCAAATCCGGCCACGCCATGGAGCACGACCTGCAACTGGTCGAGTACCAGAATGCGGCCAAGCTCGAGGAGCTGGCGACGTACTACGATGGCTCGCTGCAACGCTCGATCATTTCCTCCGCATTGGCCTCCCGCGGAGGCGATGCAGAAACCATGGACCGCCACATCGAGGAAGCGATCATGTGGCAGATGCCCAAGATCGACAAGCATGTCTGGGTGCTCGACACCTCGGTCACGCTGGCGCCGCTCATGGGCCTGCTGGGGACCATCATCGGCATGGTCCACGCCTTCGACATCCTGGGCACGGCGGGCACCGGCGGCGCGGCGACCAAGATGGTGACGGGCGGCATCGCGGAAGCGCTGGTCGCAACCGGCGCAGGCCTGTTCATCGCCATCATCGCGGTGCTGTTCCTGAACCATTTCAACAAGCGCGTGCGCCTGGCCCTGCACCAGATGGACCTGCTCAAGGTGATGGTGATCAACCGCTTCTACGGCGGCGGCTCCTCGCATCAGGGCGTATCGGTGCGTGAAGCGCATGCGGCCAGCGTCACCGAGATCAAGGCGGGGAGGGGACAGTGAGTTCCCGTTCGCGCAGCGGCTACTTCGACGCCAGCAAGCCGCGCGTCGAAGTGATCCCGATGATCGACATCATGATGTTCCTGCTGGTGTTCTTCGTGGTGATTTCGCTGAACATGATCGCCGGCTCCGGCGTGCAGATGGAAATTCCCAGTTCGAAGACGACGACGGAACTCAAGGCCTCGACCGTGACGGTCGGTGTCACCAAGGATGGCAAGGTGGTCGTTTCCGGCAAGCCGGTCACGCCTGACGAACTCAAGGCGAAGCTCAACCAGCTCAAGAAGGACGGGCCGGTCGACGTCGTGCTGGCCGGCGACAAGGATGTGCCGCTGCAGATGCTGCTTGGCGTGATGGACACCATCCGCGGATCGGGAATTTCATCGGTCGGCATTGCCGCCATCGCCGAGAAGAAATGACGTCGAAGGCAATACAGGCGAACGGCCCGCTCTGGGCCGATGCGCGCGATGTCGACGAGCAGGCACTGCCGCTGTGGCGCGCCGCGCTCCTAGCGCTCGGCCTCGAAATCATCCTGCCATTCCTGATCTTCGGCGTGAGCTGGTCCTTTCTGCCGGACTGGAGCGATCCTCCACCCACCGAAGTGATGTCGGTTCGCCTGGAGGAACCACCGCCGCCGATGGAACTGCCTCCTCCCGAGCCCGAGAAAAAGAAAAAAGAGGAAAAACCGCCGCCCACGAAGAAGATCAAGCGGGAAAAGAACCCGGTGCCGATCGAACTCCCGAAGCCGCTGCCGGACGAGATGCAGGCCAAGATCGAGTTGCCCAAGCCGGAGAAGAAAAAGCCGGAACCGGAGCCGCCGAAGGAAAAGGAACCAGAGCCGGAACCCGAGCCGCCGCCGCTGCCCTCTGTATTTCGCGACGTCAAGCCGGTGAAAAAAGTCAAGCCGAAGTATCCGCGCGAGGCCGAGGATGCTCACATCCAGGGCCGGGTTCGCGTGCGCCTGACCGTGGATGCGAACGGCAGCGTGAGCGAAGCGAAGATCCTGCTTTCGGAGCCGCCCGGCGTGTTCGACCAGGTGGTGATGGAAGCGGTGGTTCAGTACATATTCAAGCGGGACGGCAGCAGCTACCAGGCCGACCAGGAGATCCGCTTCAAGCTGGACGAATGAAAGATTGGTCCCGTCAGGGTAGCCGGCGGCGGGGCAGCCTTGTTTGTTTCCCGGTGCTCTTGGTCTTGCAGGTGCCCGCTACGGCGGGTTTTTTGCTGCGTGGTGCGTGGTTTCTTGCTGTCCCGGGCGGCCGCTAAAGTGTCGCCACCGGCCCTGCCTGCCGCAATGCTAGCCGCCGGGCTTGCGCGCGCGATACTCGGAAAATATCTTCAGCGCCAGGTGCCGGTCAACCTCGGCGAAGCCGGAATCCCCCAGCGTGTGCATGACGCTTACGGGTGGGGCGCACGCAGCGATGGTGTCCCAGTAGTAACTCCACATCTGCGGCGTGTCGGTATTTTTTGAGGTGAACCGCGCCAGCGCAGGTACCACGCCGCGCATGTAGCCTTTCAGCAGCAACTCGAACATCTTGTTTTCTGGACACGTGATCTCGAGGATGCAGAGCCGTCCGCCCGGTTTCAGGACGCGGTGGAATTCTCTGAACGCGACCGACAGATCGGAGATGTGGCGTAGTGCGTAACCCATGCTCAAAAAATCGAAGCTCGCATCGGGGAACGGGATTTCTTCCGCGTAACCCTCTACCAGCGTGACGCCGGCAGGAAGTTTTGCGTTCTGCAGCATGCCCGCACTGGGATCGACGCCGGATACCAGTGTCGGGTCGCCGACGATTTCAGCTGCTTGGCGTGCGACCAGTCCGGTGCCGATGCCGACGTCGAGTATTTTCATGTCCGGAGCGAGGCCGGCCCGAAGCAGCGCATCCCGCCGGTACGAAGGTCCGGAGCCGAAGCCGACTATGAATTCAGTGCGGTCGTAGTCGGCGGCGGTGTCGTTGAACATGCTCTGCACCCAGCGCGGGCGGTTGCCGGCATCGCCGTAGTAGCGGGACAGCGGCGGATGCGGAGCGCGCACGATCTTGCTTGGCGGTACAGGGGAAGTTGTCATGGAGCGAAGACCTCGTCCTTTAAGTTGTCGTTTGCAGCTTGCCTTACGGGCGGTATCGAGTCACTCCCTATTTTCCTTTTCAGGCGCGTAAGGCCCCGCTCAGGCCTTATTCGCGCAAGTCAGGATCGCCGGCATCGGCAGTTCGACACGGCCGTCGCTTTTCAGATAAGCCTCGCCGCGTTTTTCGACTGCCGCGCGAATCCTCGAATACGCCTCCGGCGTCTGCGCGCGCAGCAGGGCGGCGGTGCGTACCGTGCTGCGCTCTACGCCCTCTATCCATGCGGTCACGGAAGCAAAGCGCCAGGTTTGCGCAGTCTCGGTCGTGCGTACATCGCGGAACCCCGCTACCTCCAATGCCCGGTGGCATTCATGCGGGTCGCTGAACCGGAAAAACGAGGGCCCTGGCGGCAGTCCCACGTTCAGGTTGCCGTGGGCCTGCACGGCATCGAGGACGATGCCGAATCCGACCGCCTTGTCGGCGGCCGCCCAGACCGAGATGCCAAGTTTGCCGCCATGGCGCAAGACGCGGAACGCCTCCCTGAGCGCCTGATCCGCGTCGGGGAAATGCAGCAGGCCGAAGCAGATGACGACGGTGTCGAAGCTCTTGTCCGCAAAAGGCAGCGCCTCGGCATTGCCTTCCCGGAATCTGATGTCGGGATAGCGTGAAGAGGCCTGCGCAACCATGGCCGAGGAGAAATCGAGGCCCGTAACCGTCGCTCCCCGGCGTGCGGCTGCTGCTGCCACGTACCCGGGGCCTGTCGCGATGTCGAGCATTGTCATTCCGCGGGCGACTCCTGCCGCATCGAGCAACGGCTCGATGGACTGGGTGGTCAGGTTGCCGAAGAAGTCGTCGTAGGCCTTGCCGACTTTCTGCCAGGCGCCGTGTTCGAATGTGCCGAAAGTTTCCATGTTCTCCCGCGGCCCGAGGGATGCTGTGGCCCCGGGTTCCCGTTCAGTACGGCCCGCTCTGGCCTGCGTCGAGTATTGTCTTCAGCAGGCTCTGTCCGGGTTGGCGCGAATGTTACAGCAAAGAATGAAAAACGGGGCCGGGGCGCGCCGTGCCGCAAGGTGCGGCATCCGGCGTGGGCGCCGGACCGATGTCAGAGAACGTCATTCAGGAACTGCAGGATGGCCACCTCGTCGCGGCGCAGGGCTGCGACCGGCGGCTTGCGCTTCGAGCGGCGGGCCGTGATGGCCGTCGATGCGCCGGCGATGAGTCCCTGCATGTAGGCATGCAGGAGTGCAGGATGGACGTAGTACTTGCGGCAGACCGTCCGTGTATTTCCCAGCCGTTCCGAGACCGCATCGATGGCGCGCAGGATGTTTTTTTTCGCTGACCCCTGCGTCTTCGCCGGCCCCATGTCGCGCAACGCGATGCCTGCGAGCATTGTGCCGCCCCAGGTGCGGAAGTCCTTGGCGGTGATGTCGCGGCCGGAGATCTCGCGCAGGTAGGCATTGACGTCGTCGGACGTGACGGTCTGCCGCTTGTTCTGCCCATCCAGGTACTGGAACAATTCCTGGCCTGGCAGGTCCTGGCAGCGCTGCACGATCCGGGCGATGCGCAGGTCGGCGACGGAAATCGCATGTTGCACGCCGCTCTTGCCGCGAAAGCTGAACTGGAGTTTGGCGCCGTTCACCTGCACGTGCTGCATGCGCAGGGTCGTCAGGCCATAGGACCGGTTTTCCTTGGCGTACTCGTCATTGCCGACCCGGATCAGCGTCTTGTCGAGCAGCCGCACCACCGCGGCGAGAACCTGGCGCCGGCTCTGGTCCGGCGCGCCGAGGTCGCGCTCGGCCCGTGCCCGCACCGCCGGCAGCACTTCGCTCAGTTCGAGCATGCGGCGGAACTTCGACTGGTCGCGGGCCTCGCGATAGCGCGTGTGATAGCGGTACTGCTTCCTGCCGCGCGCATCGCGGGCGGTTGCCTGGATGTGCCCCTTGGGATCGGGGCAAATCCAGACATCGGTCCAGGCTGGCGGTATGGCCAGCGAACTGATGCGTTTTTTCTGGTCGGGATCGGTGATGCGGCCGCCGTCGGGCCGGAAGAAAATCCATCCCTTGCCGGCCCGCCGGCGGCTGATGCCTGCAATCCCGTCGGTGACGTAATTGAGGCCCGCGCGGCTGGCGGCCTTGCGGTGCTCGACGATGCGCGGTGAGGTCATCGGACGCGTACCCTGGAGAAAAGTCCGGGTAACGATATGCCGGTGTCACGTCCGCTGGCAAGTCCGGCCGCAAGATTCGGTGCGTGCCCGGCCCGCCGCACCGGCCTGATACCGGCCTCACCGCGCTTGGCGCGAAGGCCTGTTCAGGTGTCGTACTTGAAGGAAATCAGCACTCGCGTCCGGAACGCGACAACCTTGCCGGCGTCCACTTTCATATCCATCTTGACGACTTCGGCGATACGAAGGTCCCGCAAGGTTGCGCCCGCGGTTTCGACCGCGTTGGTGGCAGCGTCTTCCCAGGACTTGGTGCTGGTGCCAATCACTTCAATGACTTTGTAGATCGGTTCCGCTGCACTTTTCTTGGCGGTTTTCTTCTTGGCCATGACACTCCTCCCGATGATGGATTGAAGACAGGTTAAGCCCGCATTATGCTACACCCGCGCGGCCTCATCGGGGCGCCATTACACGGCAGGCGAGTACACGGCAGGCGAGTGCAGGTTTGTTGCAAATCAGCGCCGGCAGGGAAGGTGTTAGAGGAATGCCACCGCCATGCATCCCCGTCGTGGATTATTTCTTCCTGGGTTGCGGCGACGCGCTGGACGGGTCATTGGTTTCGGTCTTGCTGCCTGAGGCCGATTGGCGTGCGGCATCGACGGCGGGGCGGTCTGTCTTCGTCGTTTCCGGGGTGACGGTGGCGCCACTGTGTCCTCCCGGATCCGGACCCATGGCGATGCGGTCGTCCATTGCGAATGCGATCAGCGGCAAGGACAAAGCCGCAGCGAGTAGAATTTTCATGCCGGGTCCTCCAGTGTTGGGTGGGCAAAGATTTAGTGCCCATACCGGGTAGAACCTGTGGCAGGGAGTTAGTTCGCGGAATTAAGCCAGGAAACGACACCGCTTCCCGCCGTGCGTCCGGTCGCAAAGCACGCAGTCAGCAGATAGCCGCCGGTCGGGGCTTCCCAGTCGAGCATCTCGCCCGCACAGAATACGCCCGGCAGGGCGCGGAGCATCAGGCGATCATCCAGTTCATCGAATGCCACGCCGCCCGCAGTGCTGATGGCTTCGTCGATCGGTCGCGTGGCCACCAGGCGAAGCGGGAGGGCCTTTAGCGCGCGTGCGAGCAGGGCGGGATTATCGAAATCTCTGGCGTGGACCACTTCGCGCAACAGTCCGGTTTTTACTCCTTTGAGGCCCAGTTGCCTTTGCAAGTGGCTGGAGAAGGATCGAGAACCGCGCGGATGGGCGATCTCACGCTCGACGCGCAACGATTCGCGGCCGGGCAGGAGATCCAGATGCAGGAGCGCGCCGCCGTTCGCGTGAATCTCGTCACGCAGCGGTGCGGACAATGCATAGACAAGTCCGCCTTCAATTCCCGTGTCGGTGACGATGCATTCGCCCTGCTGCCGGAAATTCCTTCCGGAAGTATCCGTGAATGACGCGACGATGGACTTGAGCGGCCGCCCCGCGAACTTGTTGCGGAAATGGTCGCTCCAGCCGATGTCGAAACCGCAGTTCGCCGGCCGCAGCGGTGCAATACGTATGCCGCGTTGCTCCAGCAGAGGGGCCCAGCCGGCGTCGGAGCCAAGCCGCGCCCAGCTACCGCCGCCCATCGCCAGCACCACCGCGTCGGACTGGCGGGTTTGTTCGCCATGAATGGTCGCGAATCGCAGTTCGCCGCTTGGCGTCCATCCCAGCCAGCGATGGCGGGCGTGGAATTTCACACCGGATTCGCGCAGGCGATGCAACCAGGCACGCAACAGCGGCGCCGCCTTCATCGCCGCCGGAAAGACACGGCCGGAGCTGCCGACGAACGTTTCGACCCCGAGACCTTTCGCCCAGTCCCGCAACGCGGCGGCACCGAAGGATTCCAGCATCGGCTGGAAGTGCCCGCTGCGGGTGCCGAAGCGCGACAGGAAAAGGCTGCTTTCTTCGGAATGGGTGAGATTGAGGCCGCCTTTTCCCGCCATCAGGAATTTGCGGCCGACGGAGGGCATGCGCTCGTAGACGTCGACCCGCAAGCCGTGGGCAACGAGCACCTCAGCGGCCATCAGGCCCGCCGGGCCGCCGCCAATCACAGTGGCACAGAGTGAATCCTTGACGCGCTGGATATTCATGCGGAAAGGTTGACGGGGCGCGCCGGGACGCCTGCGGCATTCGCCAGGAAACTGCAGAGGATTTGTGTTTTCGGGTTGGATGGCACCCGGCCATTATGCGGTGATTGCCCTGCATTGACCCTGTATGCGGGGCCATGATATACAGCGCTGGACTTTTAAGTCCTTAGACGGCGGGCGTGCCATGCGGCCGACCCGCCTTTTTGATTCCGGAGGAGAGCAGTTGATGCCCGCCATTTCTCGCCGAGCGAACGAACTCGGCACCGAAAACGCTTTCGTGGTCCTCGCCGAAGTCAGCGCGCTCCAGCGCCAGGGCAAGGACATCATTTCGTTCTGCATTGGCCAGCCGGATTTCCCGACGCCGAAGAACATCCGCGAAGCCGGCGTCAGGGCCATCAACGAGGGCAAGCATGGTTACACGCCTTCGGCCGGCATCCTCGAACTGCGGGAAGCGGCAGCCAACTACCTGAACCGCTCGCGGCGCATCAATATCGTGGCCGATGACGTCGTGGTGGGCGCGGGCGCCAAACCCTTCATCGCCTATGCGATCGTCTCGACCACCGACCATGGCGTTGGCGATGAAGTGATCTACCCGGTTCCCGGCTTCCCGATCTACGAGTCGCAGATCAAGGCGATGGGCGCGGTGCCGGTGCCAATCTACCTGCGCGAGTCGCGCGGCTTCAGTTTCGATCCGGCCGATCTGGAGGCGAAGATCACGCCGAAGACGAAACTCCTGATCCTGAATTCACCGCAGAACCCGACCGGCGGCATCATCCCGGAGAAGGACATGGAAGCCATTGCGGGAATCCTGCGCAGGCATCCCCAGGTGTGGGTGTTCGCCGACGAAATTTATTCCCAGCTCTGCTACGACGGCGAGTTCTGTTCGCTCACGCAGTTCCCGGAAATGATCGATCGCACCATCATTTGCGACGGCGCATCTAAAACCTGGGCAATGACGGGATGGCGCCTTGGCTTTGCGGCGAACAGGGCCCTCGCACCGGTGTTCACGCGCTGGGTCACCAATACGGATTCCTGCGCATCGCAGATCACGCAGTGGGCGGCGGTGGAAGCGCTGAACGGCCCGCAAGAGGACGCAAAGAAAATGCGCGACAGCTTTCTCGCGCGCCGCAACCTCATCGTCGGCTTGCTCAACAAGGTACCCGGCGTGGCCTGCCAGAACCCCGGTGGCGCCTTTTACGCCTGGCCGAACGTCACGGAGGCTTGCAAGCTGATCGGCGCCAAGGACTCCGAGGAGTTCCGCAAGCGCCTGCTGAACGAAGCCGGCGTGGCGGTACTTGCGGACATCCACTTTGGCCCGCGCGTGCCGAACGAGGGCCAGCACATCCGCTTCAGCTATGCAGCTTCCAATGAAGCCATCGAGAAGGGCATCGCTCGCATGTCGGACTTCATTACGACCAACACGAAGGTCAAAAAGATCGCTTAGCTAAAGAAGTTCGATTGGCCACAGAGGCCACAGAGGACACAGAGGAAAGCGAGAAAAACAGAAGGCGGCGGGAGATGCAATCGGCTATTGGGCCGACACCATTGCCACTGTTCGCGAGGCAGGCTTTCAACATGATTCGCTTTCGCCTTTCTCTGTGTCCTCTGTGACCTCTGTGGCAAAGTCATTTTCAGGAGAGATTCATGCCCTATGCAATTCAAACGAAGGATAAAGCCGGTGCCGCGCAGGTCCGGGCGGACAATCGTACTGCCCACATCGAGTATCTGACGGCCAACAAGCATCTGTTGCTGGCGGCAGGTGCATTGATCGAAGACGACGGCACCGGCGGCAGCGGCGGCATCCTGATCGTCGACACTGACGACCGCAAGGAAGCGGAACGCTTCATTGCCGATGATCCCTTCAGCAAGGCCGGGTTGTTCGAAAAAGTCACTATCACGCGCTGGCGCAAGGCTTTCTTCGACAAGCAGCGCCTGATCTGATCACGCGAAGGCCTGCAATGGGCGTTGTGAATGTGACAGATCGCCGCAGGCGATTCGCCGGGGCGCCGCGCAATGTTTCCCCGGCTTGAATCCCGGAATGTATTGACACCCTTCCTTTAAATGATAACAATTCGCATTGCGATTCACCGGACTGACTACCGCGTCGGAGGATTGGCGTTCGGGGTTTCCCGCCGCCGCAAGCCAAGGTGCTTACCTGAATCATCAGGATCCAAGAAACGGATTTTCATTGAACGCTTCTGCACTCGAACCCATCCCGCATTCGCGCTCGACGCTGGCTGCCGTCGTGATTGCGCATGTCGCTGCCGGCCTGCTGGTCGTGCAGTTATTCGAGGCCAGGCGATACATCGACCCGGCGCCGCTGATGGTCGATCTGCTGCCGGCTTCCGAGCAGAAGGTCGATACGGCACGGCAGCCGTTGCCGCGCGTTCCCGAGCCGGTTCGGGAAATCAGGCCCGAGCCCGTCCCGCTTAAACCCGAGCCCGTTCAGCTCAAACCCGAGCCTGTCGAGCTCAAACCGGAGCCTCTAAAGCCCGAGCCTCTCAAACCCGAGCTGGCCGAAATCAAGCCCGAGCCTGTCGAGCTCAAACCCGAGCCAGTCGAGCTTGAACCCGAGCCCGTCAAGCCCGAGCCCATCGTTCCCAACGCACCGAGGCCGATCGAACGTGTCGTCAGGCCGGAACCAGCCGCCGAGATCTCGCCGCCGCCGCAGATGGCACCGCCAGTCGCACCGCCAGTGACGCCGCCGGTTACGCTGCCGCCGGTGATTACACCCGTCACGCCGTTGCCGCAACCGGTGGTGGCCGCGCCGGAACCGGCCGCGATCACCGTTCCCGTTCCGCCTGCCCCTGTCGCCGTGCCCCAGCCAGTCGTGCCGCCCGTGGCGGAAGTGCAGGAAGTCACCATGACCGCACAGACGTTAACAGCGGTTTATCTGCGCAATCCAAAGCCTTCCTATCCTGGAATGTCGCGCCGGCTCGGCGAGCAGGGCACGGTATTTCTGCGCGTGTTCATCACCGCCATCGGCAATCCGACCCGTATTGAATTGAAGACCAGCTCCGGATATCCGCGGCTCGACCAGGCCGCGCGGGATGCGGTACAGCGGTGGAAGTTCGTTCCGGCAAAGCGCGGGGATCAGGCGGTCGACGCCTGGGTGGTCGTGCCGATCAAGTTCTCACTCAAAGGATAGGTTTCATGGCAAGCGAGCAATCCTACGGCGTAACTTCCTTCCTCGGTCAAGCGGATGCCGTGGGCATTGCCGTGCTGCTGATCTTGCTGGTGATGTCGATCGCCACCTGGTACCTGATCCTCCTCAAGAGCGTGCGCAACGCGCAGATGCGCCGCCGCGCGCGCGATTCACTGGACAGTTTCTGGAGCGCCCCCTCGATCGATGCGGTCGCGGCGCAGTTCGCGCAGGAGCAGCCGCAAGACCCCTTCGCGCGCGTGGCCGCGCAGGGCCTGGAGGCGAGCCGTCACTACCGAAAATCTTCATCGGCGGGCCTGACGGAAGCGGGTGGCCAGGGCGAGTTCCTGACGCGCTCGATCCGCCGGGCCATAACCCGTGAGACCGCTGCGCTTGAAGCCGGCCTCACCGTACTGGCCTCGGTCGGCAGCACGGCGCCATTCGTCGGCTTGTTCGGCACTGTCTGGGGCATCTACCACGCCCTTATCAGCATCGGCATGAGCGGAGCGGCAACCCTTGATGCCGTCGCGGGCCCGGTGGGCGAAGCATTGATCATGACCGCGGCCGGGCTGGCGGTCGCAATTCCCGCGGTGCTTGCGTACAACGCATTCACCCGCGGCAATCGTGTCGTGCTGGCCGAACTGGACGGCTTCGCCCACGACCTGCATGCCTTCCTCACCACCGGCGCCAAGCTCGACAGCGGCAGCTTTGCCCGGACAGCGCCAAAACCCGTCGCTGGCACAGCGGCGAAATCGAAGGTGGCGTGATGGCATTCGGCGGATTCAGCGACAACGACAGCGGCCGGCCGATGGCGGAGATCAACATGATCCCGTTGATCGACGTGATGCTGGTGCTGCTGATCATATTCATCGTCACGGCGCCGCTGCTTACGCATTCGATCAAGATCAACCTGCCCGCGGCCACGACGCAGACCAACCTGGAGAAGCCGGATACGGTCACCCTCTCCATCGATGCGATGGGCTACCTGTTCTGGAACGACAAAAGGATCAGCGAATCGCAACTGGCCGCGAATCTTGCGGATGCATCGCGGCGCACGCCGCAGCCGGAGTTGCATTTGCGCGCCGAGAGAACGACTCAGTACCAGAAGCTGGCGGAAGTCATGGCGGCCGCACGCAACGCCGGAATGGCGAAGATCGGCTTCATCACCGAGCCCGTGAAGAAATGAACAACAAGAATGCGGACATGTGCGTCGAGCCCATGTCGGGAGCCGGGCCGCGGCCGGACCAGCAAGTCCGCACCCTGGTGCCGCGGCGCATGACGTCCACCCGGGAACTGCTTGCGGGTGGCAACGAGGTGCAGATCGAGCACAACGGAGAGATCTACACCCTGCGCCAGACCAGCAATGG
>JBKJUC010000086.1:0-3855 GCA_046590325.1 Burkholderiales bacterium
GATTGGTACAAGCTTTATAGTGCCTTTCCGGGCACTGCCGGACCAAGCCTGGATTCTACCTGACAGTTATTCGCCCGAAGAATAGCTGCACCACGCCAGCCCGGATGTTCGTTTTTCTCACTTCGATATACTCGCAGCGATCCATTCCTCGCGTGAACCTGCAATGACCCGACATTTCAACCTCCTTACCATCGGCGCCGGAAGCGGCGGGGTCGCGGTTTCAAACCGCGCCGCAAGCTACGGAGCCAAGTGCGCGATCATTGAGGCGGGCCGCATCGGCGGCACCTGCGTCAATGTCGGCTGCGTGCCCAAGAAAGTGATGTGGAACGGCGCCGTGCTGGCCCACGCACTGGAAGATGCGGCGGACTATGGCTTCCGCTTGTCGGGCCACACTTTTGACTGGCCGACGCTCAAGGCCAAACGCGACCGGCATGTGCTCGACCTGAACGGCCACTACGAACGCAACCTGGCGAAGAATGGCGTCGAAATCATCCGTGGCAGCGGCCGGTTCGTCGGCCCCAAGACCGTCAAGGTCGGCGCCGAAACCCTGACCGCTGATCATGTCGTAATCGCAGTCGGTGGGCGGCCGGAAATCCCGGAAGTTCCAGGCGCGGGCCTGGGCATCACCTCGGACGGATTCTTCGAACTCGCGTCCCAGCCGAAGAAAGTTGCCATCGCCGGTGCCGGCTATACCGCGGTGGAATTCGCCGGATTGATGCGCGCGCTCGGCAGCGACGTGACGATGATCCTGCGCCGCGGCCACTTCCTCAACGAATTCGATGCGATGCTGCGCGACGAGCTGATGACACAGATGAAGGCGGACGGGGTGCGCATGATCGTGAAAACGAAAATCGCGAAAGTCGAGAAAACCGTATCCGGCATCCGCGTGGGCCTGGAAAGCGGCGACGTCTTGGAGGGACTGGACTGCCTGATCTGGGCGATCGGGCGCAAGGCCAATACTGATCGCCTCGACCTGCGCGCAACCGGCGTGGCCGCCGACAAGGCGGGCGAGATTCCGGTCGACGAGTACCAGCAGACGAATGTGCCGGGCATCTACGCAATCGGCGACGTAATCGGAAACTTTGAACTCACGCCGGTGGCCATCGCCGCAGGGCGCCGCCTGGCAGACCGCATATTCGGCGGCATGAAGGATCGCAAGCTCATCTACGAGAACATCCCCACCGTCCTGTTCACCCATCCTGCGATCGGCGCTGTCGGGCTGTCCGAAGAGGCGGCTATCAAGGCCTACGGATTGGACAAGGTCCGGGTTTACGAGACGACTTTCACGCCCATGTTCCATGCCTTCGCGACGCGCAAGGTCAAGTGTTCGATGAAACTGGTCGTGACCGGCGAAGAGGAGAAAATCATCGGCTGCCACATCATCGGCGCCGGCGCTGACGAAATGATGCAGGGTTTCGCGGTCGCCGTGCGCATGGGCGCTACCAAGCGCGACTTCGACGATACCGTCGCCATTCATCCGACGGTCGCGGAGGAGCTGGTGACCATGCGCGGCAGCCGGGCGGGGGCTACGCCCGTGATTGGTGATTGGTGATTAGTAATTGGTGACTGGTGTCAGTACAAGCGTTACGAATTACCAATCACGAGTCACCAATTACCAATCACCATCCAGGCGGCTTCCTTGGACCGCCGGAATAGGTTACCTTACGCTCCGATAGTCTGTTCTGTACGGCTGGGGACTTCAGTTCCGAGAAGCGAGGCGCCGCCCGAGCGCTACAAGAAAGCAACCCTAAGACAGAAGGAGGAGAAGGCCATGACAACGGCAACCACCGACAACGGTCAGGTGCAGGGTCATTTCGACCCCTACGCGCTCAATCCGAACGACATCCTCGAACCGCCGACCAGGATGCGCGATATTCTCAAGAAGATCGGTCCGGGCATCATTCTTTCCGCATCGATTGTCGGTTCCGGCGAACTGATCGCGACCACGACATTGGGCGCCGAAGTTGGTTACGTGGTCATGTGGCTGATCGTGTTCTCCTGCCTGATCAAGGCACTGATCCAATCTTTTCTCGGGCGTTACACCATCGCGGTGGGCGAAACCGCACTGGAAGCCTTCAACCGGATTCCGGGAAAGATGGGGCGAGTCAACTGGGTAGTCTGGGCGTGGGCCCTGATGGTCTTTTTCACGCTGTTCCAGATCTGTGCCATGTTCATCGGTGTCTCGCAGGTAATGAAGATCTTCACCGGCATCGCCGTATTCTGGTGGGTCATGGGATTCTTTGTCCTCACGTTGATCCTGCTGCTCGGCGGCGCCTATCATCGAATTGAGCGGTTGGCGATGGTAAAGGTCGGGCTGTTCACACTGATCACGCTGCTTTCGGCCGTTGTGCTCACGCGCATGCCGGAATATTTTTCCTGGGGCGACATTGCACAGGGCTTTACTTTCAGCCTGCCGGAGGCGGGACTGGCCACCGCGCTGGCGGTGTTCGGCATCACCGGGGTTGGCGCCACCGAGTTGTACATGTACACCTACTGGTGCGTCGAGAAGGGCTACGCCCGCTACACCGGCCCGCACGAGGATTCCGAAGCCTGGCGTCGCCGCGCGCGTGGCTGGGTACGGGTGATGAACGTCGACGTGATCTGCTCGATGATCATCTACACCGTCGCCACCGTAGCGTTCTTCCTGCTCGGCGCCGGCATCCTCCACGGCATGGGCGTGGTGCCGAAAGGCAGCGACATGATTGTCCAGCTTTCGAACATTTACACCCAGACCTTGGGCGAATGGGCGAAATGGCTGTTCTACATCGGCGCCATCGTCGTCCTCTACGGAACCATCTTTGCCGCCACCGCGGGCCATTCCCGGATGTTCGCGGACTTCATGCGCCTGCAGGGAGCGTTCCCTCGCGACGACGTCAAGGCGCGCAACCGCTGGCGCGACATTTTCATCGTCGTCCTGACCGTGATACCGGTGATCATGTATTTCATCTTTGGCGAAGACCCGGTGAGCATGGTGAAATGGGGCGGCTACGCGCAAGCATGGACGCTGCCTATCATCTCGTTCGGTACGGTATATCTGGTGCGCCGCTATCTCCCCAAGGAACTCGGTGCCACCCTGGTGGGCAACATCCTGCTCTGGCTCGGCGCCATCGTGATTACGGGATTCGTCCTGATCAGCGAAGCGCGCCGGCTGGGACTTTTTGGCTGAACGGCACCACTGTTTGAACGAATCGAAGTCTGAACGAACCGAACAGGGAGCGAAGGAAATGAGCATCAAGCGCATGCATGTAGGCCCCCGGCTGTCGCAGGTGGCGATCCACGGCGACACGGTGTACACCGCGGGCATCGTCGCCGACGACACCAACGTGGACGTCGCCGGCCAGACCGGCCAGATCCTCGACAAAATCGACCAGTACCTGAAGGAAGCCGGTACTGACAAGACACGAATCGTGTCCACGACCATCTGGCTTGCGGACATCAAGGATTTTGCCGAGATGAATTCGGTGTGGGACCAGTGGGTTCCGAAGGGCAATAGTCCGCCGCGAGCCTGTGTCGAATCGAAACTGGCCACGCCGGCCTATAAAGTGGAAATCAGGGTGATTGCGGCGAAATAAGAACCGATCACACTCCACCACCTCACGCGGGGCCCTCTTCCCCTCCACAGGAGGCGGCGGAGAGGGAGGGAAAATCAGAACGGGCGACAACTAAGTCGCCCGTTTCTCTTTGCGGATTGTCGGGACGACCTCAGCCTAGAGTTAATTTCTCCGGTAGCATTCTTCGCAAGCTTCGCCTTCCAGCGCAACAACTACCAGTAAAGAATGGAGTCCAGCCCATGAACAAAAATTCTGACACCACGGCTCCCTCTCCGCCTCCCTTCGGGGAGGGGGACAAGGGAAC
>JBKJUC010000161.1:0-51690 GCA_046590325.1 Burkholderiales bacterium
GTCGAATTCCTCATCAATACCCGGCTGGTCCGCGGCCTCGACTATTACAATGACGTCGTTTACGAATGGACCACGACGCAACTGGGCGCGCAGGGAACGGTCTGCGCCGGGGGGCGCTACGACGGCCTGATTGAACAGATTGGCGGCAAGGCGGCACCGGCCTGTGGTTTCGCAATGGGTGTCGAGCGGCTTCTGGCGCTGATTGCCGACGCCAAGCTGGTCCAGGCTGGCAAGGCGCTGGATGTCTATCTGGTGCATAGCGGCGAACAGGCCGCAGGGTTCGCCTGGAAGGTGGCTGAAACCTTGCGCGAGCAGGACGTTTCGGTCGCATTCCATTGCGGCGGCGGCAGTTTCAAGTCGCAGATGAAACGCGCCGATGCCAGCGGCGCTCGATTTGCCGTCATCGTCGGCGATGACGAGGCGGCGCGAGGCGTGATTTCCCTGAAACCGTTGCGGGAACAGAAAGACCAAGTACAGGTCAGTCCGGATGAAGCCGCGGGCCTCATCCGCAATGCGCCTGTTTCTCAACCAGCATGATTTGAATCAACTACTGCAGAAGACCTACAACATGGCATTCGATTTGGAAGAGCAGGAACAGATAGACGCCCTCAAGCAGTTCTGGAGGCAGTATGGCGGCCTGATCATTGCGCTGGTCATCGTGGCACTGGCAACTTTCGGCGGCATACGGGGCTGGAAGTATTACCAGCAGGCCAGGTCGGAAGACGCTTCCGCGCTTTTCATAAAACTCGACGAGGCGAGCCGCAAGAACGATGTCGGCGAAGTTCGAAAACTCGGTGGCGAGCTGGTAGACAATTACGCCTCGACGCCATACGGACCGATGGCGGCGCTGGTAATGGCGCGGACGAACCACGACAGCGGGGATGCCGCTGCCGCTGCCACCCAGTTGCAATGGACGATCGACCAGGCCCGTGACGAGGAGACCGTTGCTCTGGCGAGGCTCCGGCTGGCGGGGATTCGCCTCGACGAGAAGAAATTTGAAGAGGCGTTGAAGCTGCTTGATGGCAAACACAGTGAACCTTTGGCTTCGCTGTATGCGGACCTGCGAGGCGATGTGCTCGTGGCGCAGGGCAAGACGGACGAGGCTCGCGCCGCCTATAAGGCCGCGCTCGAGAAAAGCGCACCCACCAGCAACTACCGCAATCTGGTCCAGATCAAACTCGACGCCCTGGGGCAGGGCAAGTGACCGGAAGGACCCCCGTGCTGCGGTTCGCCGCGGCGAGTTTGCTTTTCGCCGCGCTGGCGGCCTGCGGCAGCAAGGGCCCAAAGCCGGCTCCGCTGGTCGATTTCAGACCCACCGCCCAGCTACGCGTTGACTGGCGTGCCAATGTGGGCGACGGGGGCCGTTATCTATTTTCGCCGGCGGTCTACCAGGGAAGCGTGTTCGCGGCCGGAAGCACCGGCGAACTCGTGCGGCTGGATGCCGCCACCGGCAAGCCGGTTTGGCGCGTAAATACCAGGGCGCCATTGTCGGGCGGCGTCGGTATTGGCGATAACCTGGTCCTGGTCGGTTCCGCCAAGGGAGTAGTTCTTGCCTACGATCTGGGCGGCAAGCCCCTGTGGCAGTCGACGGTTTCGAGTGAAGTGCTGAGTTCGCCCCAGGCATCGGGAGAATTCGTCGTCGTGCGCAGCGGAGACAATCGGATCTTTGGGCTGGACGCTCGCGACGGTTCGCGCCGCTGGGAATACCAGACGGTGACTCCGCCGCTGACGCTGCGGGCGAATCCGGGCGTCGCCATCATCGAGAATTTCGTAATGGCGGGCATGCCAGCCGGAAAGCTGGTGGTGCTCAGTCTGGCCAATGGCGGCGTGGTGTGGGAAACCGTCGTGGCGACGCCCAAGGGGGACAATGAACTCGAGCGCATCACCGACATTGCCGGCCAGCCGCTGGTCGAGAAGAACAAGGTGTGCGCGGTGACCTACCAGGGCCGGGCCGCGTGCTATGAAACGGAGAAGGGCAGCCAGTTGTGGGCGCGTCCGGCATCGAGCGCCGGACGCCTTGCCCTCGACGACCTCAGCATCTATCTGTCCGACGACGTCGGCTCCGTGCTCGCACTGGACAAGAATGCGGGAACCAGTGTCTGGAAACAAGACAAGCTGTCTTACCGCAACCTGAGTTCGCCACTTGTTTTCAACGACTACATCGTAGTCGGCGACTTCGAGGGGCAGGTACATTTCCTCAACTTCGAGGACGGATCGTTCGCCGCGCGGATTGCCACAGATGGTAGCGGCATCACCACGGCCCCCCGGCTGCTGAACGAAAAGGTGCTGGTTCAGACCCGCGAAGGCGGCCTGTATGCCATCTCCCTCAGGCAGGGTAAGGCGAAGTAAGCGCCATCGCCGGACTCCCGACCGCCCCCCGATTCTTCTCTAGATGAAACCCACCCTCGTCCTTGTCGGCCGGCCGAACGTCGGCAAGTCGACCCTGTTCAACCGCTTGACACGATCACGTGCGGCGCTGGTTGCGGACATCCCGGGCCTGACCCGCGACCGCCACTACGGCCACGGTGTTCAAGGCGACAAGTCGTTTCTCGTGGTGGACACGGGCGGTTTCGAACCAGTGGCGAAGTCCGGTATTTACATGGAAATGGCCCGCCAGACCATGCAGGCCGTGGACGAAGCCGATGCCATCCTGATGATGGTCGATGCCCGACAGGGTCTGACGCCGCAGGATCGCGCTATCGCTACCGAATTGCGCAAGAGCGGCCGCCGCCTTTGGCTGGTGGTGAACAAGGCCGAAGGCCTGGCGCAGGAGAATGCGGCTGCCGATTTTCACGAACTGGGTCTCGGCCTGCCGCTGGCGGTGTCGGCTGCGCATGGCGAAGGACTGCACGACCTGCTTGACCTCATACTCGAGGAATTCCCTGACGATGCGGCATCCGCGCAGGAAGCGGACAAGCATCCGAAGATTGCGGTGATTGGCCGACCGAACGTCGGCAAATCCACGCTGGTGAATACCTGGCTCGGCGAGGAGCGCATGATCGCCTTCGACCAGCCCGGCACCACGCGCGATAGCATTTACATCGATTTCGAACGCGGCGGCAAGGCGTACACGCTGATCGATACCGCGGGTGTGCGGCGGCGTGGAAAAATCGAGGACGTAGCCGAGAAATTTTCCGTCATCAAGACCCTGCAGGCGGTCGAGGATGCCAATGTCGTGGTACTGGTCCTGGACGTTACGCAGGACATATCGGACCAGGATGCGCACTTGGCGGGCTTCGCCCTGGAGGCCGGTCGTGCGCTGGTGGTGGCTGTGAACAAATGGGATGCGGCCGGCGAGGAAGCGCGCGAGAAGGCCCTCCGTGACTACGAGCGCAAGCTCAACTTCCTGGATTTTGCGCCGGTACATCATGTTTCCGCGCGTGCCGGCAGCGGCGTGCCGGCGCTGTTGAAATCGGTGGACGCCGCGTACGCCTCCGCGATGGCCAAGCTGTCGACGCCGCGTTTGACCCGGGTCCTCCAGGCGGCCGTGCAAAAACAGTCACCGCCGCGTGCTGGAATGTCGCGTCCCAAGATGCGCTATGCACACCAAGGAGGAATGAATCCGCCATTGATCATGATCCATGGCAATGGCCTCGACAACGTGCCCGACAGCTACCGACGCTATCTGGAACGAAGCTTTATGAGCGCCTTCAAACTTCGGGGCACACCGGTCAAGGTATTCTTCAAAAAGCAGGGCTCGAATCCTTTCGCCAATCGCAAGAAGACCTGAGAAAACAAGGATATTTCGCGGATTGGTATTGCACAGTAAAATCCAGTAGAGTAAATCCGGGTCAATAACTAGAACAAAGGAGCAGCCATGAGCGCGAAAGGGCAATTGTTACAAGACCCGTTCTTGAATGCGTTACGCAAAGAGCATGTACCGGTTTCGATCTATCTGGTAAACGGCATCAAGCTGCAAGGACAGATCGAATCATTCGACCAGTATGTGGTTCTCCTGAAGAACACGGTAACGCAGATGGTCTACAAGCACGCGATTTCGACTGTGGTACCCGCGCGTCCGGTGAACTTGTCCTTGGAGCACGGGTCCGAAGACTGAGTGTTCGTCGTCATCCGCCAGTTTGTCTTCGCTTCCCTTCGGGATCCGGCGCATTGCGCCGGATCGGGGGTTCGTAGCGTGCCGCAACCTTGAAATCTCCCGATGCTTGAACGCCCGCGCGGCGGTGACCGCGCCATTCTGGTCAACCTCGATTTAGGGGATACCGATTTCGCCGAGTCGCTTGAGGAAATCCGCCGGCTCGCCGCCAGCGCGGGCGTGGAAACGCTGGCTGTCGTCAAAGGCAAGCGCCAGCGGCCTGATTCTGCGCTGTTCGCCGGTACCGGCAAGGTCGAGGAGGTCGCCGGGCTGGTCGTATCCACCGGCGCATCGCTGGTGCTGTTCAATCACGATCTGTCCCCGGGCCAGCAGCGCAATCTCGAGAAGCGCTTGAACTGCAGGGTAGTCGACCGCAGCAGTCTGATACTCGACATCTTCGCCCAGCGTGCACGCTCGCACGAAGGCAAGCTGCAGGTGGAACTGGCGCAGCTCGAACACCTGTCCACGCGGCTGGTACGCGGTTGGACGCACCTTGAACGCCAGAAGGGTGGTATCGGCTTGCGCGGTCCCGGGGAAACTCAGCTGGAAACCGACCGCCAACTGCTTCGCAAACGGGTAAAGGTGCTTAAGGATAAGCTCGCGACCGTGCTCACGCAGCGGCAGACGCAGCGGCGTGCGCGGACGCGTCGGCAGCAGACGCTTTCGGTGTCGCTGGTCGGTTATACGAACGCCGGCAAATCGACGCTATTCAATCGTCTCACTCACAGCGATGCGTACGCGGCGGATCAGTTGTTCGCCACGCTGGACACGACTTCACGCCGCATAAACAACAGCGGCAAGGGCGAGATAGTGCTCTCCGATACCGTGGGATTCATCCGCAATCTGCCGCATACCCTGGTGGCGGCATTCAGCGCCACTCTTGAGGAAACCGTTCACGCGGATTTGCTGCTCCACGTGGTAGATGCGGCGAGTCCAGCGCGAGACGACCAGATTGCCGAAGTTAACAAGGTGCTGCACGAAATCGGTGCGGACACAGTGCCCCAGATCAAGGTATTCAACAAGATCGATCTGGCAGGCCGCGAGCCGGGGGTCGAACGCGGCGAATATGCTAGAATCGAAATCGTTCGCGTGAGCGCGCGGACCGGCGCCGGCGTCGATGAACTGCGTTCGCTTTTGTGCAATCTGCATGAGGCGCAACCGGTCGCGAAGGGCCTCGCCGCAGCCTGACCGAATTATCTCTCCGGACTGTCAAACGAAAGTAACCACCGATGGCATTGAATGATCCCAATTGGGGAAAGCGCGGCAACGACGGCCCGCCCGACCTCGATGAACTCTGGCGTCGCTTGAACCAGAGACTGAACTCCATGTTCGGCGGCAAGGGCGGCGGAGCCGCGCCGCAGGCTCCCAGCGGACGGCAGATGGGCGGCGGACTCGGTCTGTTGCTCATCATCGTTCTTCTCGTATGGCTGGCCAGCGGGTTCTACATCGTGGACGCCCCGCAGCGCGGCGTCGTGCTGCGCTTCGGCAAGTACGTCGAGACCACGCAGCCGGGGCCGCGCTGGCACCTGCCTTGGCCCATCGAGTCAGCGGAAGTTGTCAACGTTTCCGGCAACCGTTCGGTCGAAATCGGCTATCGCAACAACGTCAAGAGCAAGGTTCTCAAGGAGTCGCTGATGATCACCGACGACGAGAACATCATCGATATCCAGTTCGCCGTGCAGTACGTGCTAAAGGATCCCGAAGACTACCTTTTCAACAACCGCGACTCCGACGCCACGGTGATGCAGGCCGCGGAGTCCGCGATCCGCGAAGTGGTCGGCAAGAGCAAGATGGATTTCCTGCTCTACGAGGGCAAGGAGCAGGCTACAACCAGCGTGCGCAAGCTGATGCAGGACATCATCGACCGCTACAAGACCGGCATCACGATCAGCCGCGTCACAATGCAGGATTCGCAGGCGCCGGAACAGGTGCAGGCCGCGTTTGATGACGCGGTCAAGGCCGGCCAGGACCGCGAGCGCCAGAAGAACGAGGCTCAAGCCTACGCCAACGACATCATCCCCAAGGCGCGCGGCAGTGCCTCGCGTCTGATGGAGGAAGCCGAGGGCTACAAGCAGAGTGTGATCGCCAATGGCGAGGGCGAGGCTTCACGCTTCAGGCAGATCGTAACCGAATACAACAAGGCGCCGAGCGTGACCCGTGATCGCCTCTATCTCGACACCATGCAGCAGATTCTTTCCAATTCCAGCAAGATCGTCATCGACCAGAAATCGGGCGGGAATCTGCTCTATCTTCCGCTCGACAAGCTGATGCAGAACGCGGTGACGGATCCGGCTGCCAAGCTGGTGACGCCGGAAAATGTTGTGCCGGCGCAGCCACCCGCGGACGCATCGCCGCGCTCGCGGGACGCGTTCCGCAGCCGTGACCGGGAGGCGCGATGAAAGCCAGCATAAGCACGATCCTGATCGGCATCGTCGTCCTGCTGGTGGTTGCCAGCATGAGCCTGTTCACGGTGGACCAGCGCCAGAACGCCATGGTGTTCCGACTGGGCGAGATCGTAAGCGTCAAGACCAGCCCCGGGCTGTACTGGAAGCTGCCGCTGGTCGACAACGTGCGCTTCTTCGATGTCCGCATCCTGACTCTGGATTCAGACGAACCGGAGCGCTTCATCACCTCGGAGAAAAAGCCGGTGCTGGTGGACTCGTTCGTCAAGTGGCGCATCGTCGACGTGAAGCAGTATTACAACAGCGTCAAGGGGGACGAGGCTCTGGCGCGGATCCGCCTGATGCAGACCGTTAACGACAATCTGCGCGCCGAGTTCGGCAAGCGCACCGTACACGACGTGGTTTCCGGCGAGCGCTACCAGATCATGGAATTGATGCGGGAAAGGGCCGACCAGGATGGCCGCACCATTGGCGTCCAGGTTCTTGATGTCCGCCTGAAACGCGTGGACTTCACGCCAGAAGTCAGTGAATCGGTTTATAGCCGGATGGTGGCGGAGCGAAAACGCGTGGCCAACGAACAGCGCTCGCTCGGTTTTGCCGAGTCCGAGAAAATTCGCGCCGATGCAGAACGGCAGCGCTCTGTCATCATTGCTGAAGCCTACCGGGATGCGCAGCGCATCAAGGGTGACGGCGATGCCAAAGCTTCGGCGATCTATGCGCGCGCCTTCCAGCAGAGCCCGGAGTTCTATGCTTTTTACCGCAGCCTCGAAGCCTATCGCCAGAGTTTCAAGAACAAGGGCGACCTGCTGATCCTGGAACCAAGCTCCGACTTCTTCAAGTACCTGAAGAGCCCCTCTGGCCGCGGCCGATAGCGCTCTGCGCGTGATGCAGCGGAATATCAGGGTGCCACGCGGCGGCTTGCGGGAGGAGCGATCAGAAAGCGGGAAGGGGGAGAATGGACGGTCACATGGGTACCCTGCTGATGGCGGTTGCACTCATGCTGATCATCGAGGGGTTGCTGCCGTTGCTGCTCCCATCGGTCTGGCGCAACGCATTTCGCCGGCTTATCGAAATGTCCGACGGGCAAATCCGTTTTGTCGGATTGTCCTCGATGCTGGCCGGCCTTCTGCTTTTTCTGGCGACTTAGCCGAACATAGCCGCTTTGTCCGCGCGCGATGGCCGAGCGGACGTCAACTGGCGTAATTGGCGATCATGCAGAAGTGGCTGCTACCTGAATATATCGAGGACATTCTGCCCGCCGAGGCTGGACGGGTAGAGCGTCTGCGCCGGCGTATCCTCGACCTGTTCCATGTATTCGGCTACGAGCTGGTGGTGCCGCCGATGCTGGAGTATCTCGATTCCTTGCTCACGGGCACCGGTCACGATCTCGACTTGAAGACCTTCAAGCTCGTGGACCAGCTTTCCGGACGCATGTTGGGTCTGCGCGCCGACATCACGCCGCAGGTGGCCCGCATCGACGCGCATTTATTAAACCGCGAGGGCGTCACCCGGCTGTGCTATGCGGGTACGGTATTGCACACCCAGCCATCTGGACTTTTGCGCACCCGCGAACCGATGCAGATTGGCGCCGAGATCTACGGGCACGCAGGGCTGGAGAGCGACATCGAGATCCAGACCCTGATGTTGGGCGCTCTCAGGGCAGCGGGCCTGGACGGCATTCATCTCGACCTCGGCCATGTCTCGGTGTTCCGCGCGCTTGTCACCCGCGGCAATGTGCCGGCCGAGAAAGAGGCGGAATTGTTCCAGGTCCTCCAGGCCAAGGACGTGGCCGCGCTGCGGGCACTTTCGACGGGGCTCGACGGGAGGACGCGCGATGCGCTGATGCTCCTGCCTGAACTCTATGGCGGTGCAGAAGTCTTGGATATCGCGCGCATGCGTCTGCCCGGCTACCCGGAACTGCTCGCCTGCCTCGACCTGCTGCAGGCGATTGACAGGCAGCTGCATGGCGAGGTCGGTGAACTGTGTTTCGATCTCGCTGAGCTGCGCGGTTATCACTATCACAGCGGCGTCGTCTTCGCTGCATATGCCGGTGGCCGTCCCGAGGCCATCGTGCGCGGTGGCAGATACGACGAGGTGGGGCGCGCGTTCGGGCGAGCCCGTCCGGCGACGGGTTTTACCATGGACCTGCGCGAGCTCGCGGCGATGGGCAACGGCGACGAGAAGCCGCAACGCGTGCTGGCCCCGCATGTTCCGGAAGACAAGGCCTTGCAGGTGGAAATCGGGCGATTGCGTGCGGCAGGCTCGGTTGTTATCGTCGACCTGCCAGGACACGACGGCAGCCGCGCCGAACTCGGTTGCGAGAACCGGCTGGTCCGCAGCGGCAGTGCCTGGAAAGTCGAATGAGGAATTCATGAACCCGAGGTGGCAATGGCACGCAATGTAGTCGTGATCGGCACTCAGTGGGGCGATGAGGGCAAGGGCAAGATTGTCGACTGGCTGACTGACCACGCCCAGGGCGTGGTGCGTTTCCAGGGCGGGCACAATGCCGGCCATACGCTGGTCATCGAGGGCCGCAAACAAATCCTTCGCCTGATTCCTTCTGGAATCCTGCGCAAAGGCGTGAATTGTTACATCGGCAACGGCGTTGTGCTGTCGCCGATCGCATTGCTGCAGGAGATTGCCGAACTCGAAGCCGCTGGCGTTGATGTGCGCTCGCGGCTGAAGATCAGTGAGGCATGTCCCCTGATCCTCGCGTATCACATTGCGATCGACCAGGCGCGCGAAACGGCAAAAGGCGAAGGCAAAATCGGTACCACCGGGCGTGGAATCGGACCTGCCTACGAAGACAAGGTCGCGCGGCGTGCAATCCGGCTGCAGGACTTGTTCCTGCCGGACCGCTTCGAGTCCAAGTTGCGCGAAGTGCTGGACTTCCATAACTTCGTGCTCACCCAGTACCTGAAAGCGAAGCCGGTGGATTTTGCGCAGACCCGCGATGAAACGCTGGCGCTGGCAGAGCAGTTGCGGCCGATGGTCGCGGATGTGCCCCGGTCTTTGTACGAGGCGAGCCGGGCGGGGAAAAATCTTCTCTTCGAGGGCGCCCAGGGAACCTTGCTGGACATCGATCACGGCACCTATCCGTTTGTGACTTCCAGCAATTGCGTGGCGGGCGCGGCGGCGGCGGGCAGCGGCGTGGGCCCGCAGATGCTGCATTACGTGCTTGGCATCACCAAGGCTTACACGACACGCGTGGGCTCGGGCCCGTTCCCGACCGAACTGAACGACGATACGGGCGAACAATTACGCACGCGGGGTCGCGAATTCGGTTCGGTAACCGGCCGGCCGCGCCGTTGCGGGTGGTTCGATGCAGCGGCATTGAAGCGCTCAGTCCAGATCAACGGGGTATCCGGCCTTTGCGTCACCAAACTCGACGTGCTGGACGGTGTCGAAGCGCTGCAGGTCGGCATTGGCTATCGTGTCAACGGCGAAACCATCGACATCCTGCCGGCGGGCGCCGACGCGATCGAGAACTGCGAACCGATCTACGAGGAAATTCCCGGCTGGACCGAAAGCACTGTCGGCATCAAGCGGCTGGAAGATCTGCCGAAGGCGGCAAGAAATTACCTCAAACGTCTGGAGGAAACCTGCGGCGTGCCGGTCGACATGATTTCCACCGGCCCCGACCGCGAGGAAACAATCGTCCTGCGTCATCCGTTCAAGGCGTCAAAATAAACTGCCGCACGGACGGATTGCAGCAAGGATTGCGGGAAGCATTCAGACTGGTGCCGAGAAGAGGACTCGAACCTCCACAGTGTTGCCACCGCCAGGACCTGAACCTGGTGCGTCTACCAATTCCGCCATCTCGGCACGAGAGGGCGCAAAATGTAAATGGAAAGCGCTGCTTTGTCAACGAAACGGGCGCGTTTCCGGATCCGAACCCCATATGAAAACAACGAAAAAAACAAGTACGACCCGGCGTCCGGCCAAGGCACGCACTGGCAGTGTGCGCGCACGCGATCCTCATCTCGAGCGCGAACAATCGCGCTATGAAAATCCGCTCCCCAGCAGGGAATATGTCCTCGATTTCCTGCTGGAACAGGGTGTGCCGGTTTCGGTGGAGCAGATCGCGGAGAAAATGTCGATTGCCGCCGACGAAATGGAGCCTTTCGAGCGCCGCCTGGCGGCGATGCAACGCGACGGCCAGATCATGCGCAACCGCAAGAACGCGATCTGCGTGGTCGAAAAACTCGACCTGGTGAAAGGCAAGGTTCAAGGGCATCCGGACGGATTCGGCTTCCTGATACGAGACGGCGACGGCGACGATTTGTTCCTGAATGCCGGCGAAATGTCCAAGGTGATGCACGGCGATCGGGTGGTGGCGCGTGAAGGCGGCGTCAACGCCCGCGGCCGTCGCGAGGGTCACATCGTCGAGGTGCTGGAACGGGCCAACAGCAAAGTGGTCGGCCGCTTCCTTAACGAACATGGCATCGGCGTCGTGGCGCCGGAAGACCGTCGTATCAGTCAGGACATCCTGATCCCCGCTGGCGGCAGCGGCGGTGCCAAGCCAGGGCAAGTAGTGGTCGTCGAAATCATAGAGCAACCGCAGCGGCACGTAAAACCGGTCGGACGCATCATCGAAGTACTCGGCAACTACGCCGATCCCGGCATGGAGATCGAGATCGCCCTGCGCAAGCATGACCTGCCGCACGAATTCTCGAAGGAAGTCGAAAAACTCAGCGCGAAGTTCCCGGCCGGCGTCACGGAAAAAGACCTGCAGGGCAGGGTGGACATGCGCGGCCTGCCACTTGTGACCATAGACGGCGAAACCGCGAAAGACTTTGACGACGCTGTTTACTGCGAGCAAAAGGGCAAAGGATACAAGCTCTGGGTCGCCATCGCCGACGTCAGCCATTATGTCCGGGACGGCGATGCGCTCGACCGCGAGTCAAGGCTGCGCGGCAATTCTGTTTATTTCCCGCGCCGCGTGATTCCGATGCTGCCGGAAGTCCTCTCGAACGGACTGTGTTCGCTCAACCCGAAAGTCGACCGCTTGTGCATGGTCTGCGAGATGGACATCTCGGCGCGCGGCGAGATCGCACGCTACAAGTTCTACCCGGCGGTGATGCATTCACGCGCACGTCTTACTTACACCCTGGTGGCCGAGATGCTGGGGAATCCGGAAGGAGAGGCGGCGCGCGCGATGCATGAACTGCTGCCGCACCTGAAGGACTTGCACGACCTCTACCAAGGCCTGGTCAAGGCGCGCTGGCAGCGCGGCGCCATTGATTTCGAAACCATTGAAACGCAAATGTTCTTCGACGATCAGGGCAAGATCGAACGAATCGTTCCGACCCAGCGCAACGATGCCCACCGTATCATCGAGGAATGCATGCTGGCCGCGAACGTCTGCGCTTCGGATTTCCTGGCGGTGAGCGAACACCCGGCGTTGTATCGCATTCATGAAGGCCCGACACCGGAGAAATTGGCAGCACTGCGCGAATTCCTGCGCGAGTTCGGCCTGCAGTTGACCGGCGGAGAAGAGCCGCAGGCGAAGGACTATGCGCGCCTGCTGGAGAAGGTGAAGCCGCGGCCCGACGTGCAGCTGCTGCAAACGGTGATGCTTAGGTCGTTGCGGCAGGCGGTGTACAGCCCCGACAACGTTGGCCACTTCGGTCTGGCGTACGACGCCTACACCCATTTCACTTCGCCGATCCGGCGTTATCCCGACCTGGTCATCCACCGCTCGATCAAGGCGGCGCTGGAGCACAAACGCTACGATCCGGGCAACTGGCATGAGCTTGGCGTGCATTGTTCCGAGACCGAGCGCCGTGCTGACGACGCGACGCGCGACGTCGAGGCCTGGCTCAAGTGTTACTACATGCAAGACCGCATTTCCGAGCGCTTCACCGGGACAGTCAGCGGCGTGGCCAGCTTCGGCGTGTTCGTCGCCCTGGATCAGGTGTACGTTGAGGGGCTCGTTCACATCTCGGAGCTGGGTGCGGACTATTTCCACTACGACGCTGCCAAGCATCAGTTGCTGGGCGAACGCAACGGAAGGCGTTTTCGCCTAGGCGATCGCATCTCGGTGAAGCTGGTGCGGGTCGACCTTGAGACTGCCAAGATCGACTTCGTGCTGGACGAAGCCAAGGGCGCAAAGGCGTGAGCGGACGGCGCATGATCTACGGGCTGCACGCTGTGACGGCCGCGCTGAAACGCAGGCCGGAGAGTGTCGTGGAATTGTTTGTCGATGCCGTCCGCCAGGATCCCCGGGCACGCCGGGTGGCGGACATGGGCAAGGCGGCAGGGGTGCACATGCACAGTGCCGACGGAAGCCGGCTCGACGGTCTCGCCAAGGGCAGCCGCCACCAGGGCGTGGTGGCTTTCGTCGAGGAAATCGCGCCCGCAAGCTCCGTCGAGGAAGTCCTCGAGGATGCTGCTGAGCCGCCTTTGCTTCTGATCCTCGACGGGGTACAGGATCCCCACAACCTCGGCGCTTGCCTGCGGGTTGCTGACGGGATGGGTGTGCACGCAGTTCTGGCTCCCAAGGACCGGGCGGTTGGGCTCAATCAGACCGTGCACAAGGTTGCTTCCGGGGCCGCTGAATCCATCCCCTTCATTACCGTCACGAACCTGGCCCGCACGCTCCGGGACCTGAAAGATAAGGGAATTTGGGTCGTGGGCACGTCCGAAACCGGCACGAAAACCGTCTACGATGCGAAACTGGCGGGCCCGCTCGCGCTTGTTCTGGGGGCGGAAGGAGAGGGATTGCGGCGGTTGACGAAGGAAACCTGCGACGAGCTCATCGCTATTCCGATGCTTGGGCAGGTCGAAAGCCTGAACGTATCGGTGGCGGCCGGAATTTGCCTTTATGAGGCTCGCCGGCAGCGCCGGATCACCTGATCCGGGGCCTTAAGCCCTTGAGAACCCGTAAATATGCTTGAGGCGCGAATCCTCCCGCTGATACAATCGCCAGTTAGCTTCGGTGGTTTCTCCAGCAAGCTGCTGGGTTCAAATTGCTGAGGCAATTCGCACGCTTGCCAAGTATGGGTGCCCGGTTACGGGGTCCGGCAGGCGGAGGCTTAACCCTTACAGGAGAATTTCATGTCGGTCACCATGCGCCAAATGCTGGAAGCGGGCGTCCATTTCGGACATCAAACCCGTTACTGGAATCCCAAGATGGCACCTTATATCTTCGGCCATCGCAACAAGATCCACATTATCAACCTGGAAAAAACCCTCGTCATGTACCAGGACGCGGTGAAGTTCGTGAAGCAGCTGGCTTCGAACAAGGGCAACATCCTGTTCGTCGGCACCAAGCGCCAAGCTCGTGAAATCATCCGGGAGGAAGCGTTGCGTGCCAGTACCCCCTTCGTGGACTACCGCTGGCTGGGCGGCATGCTGACGAATTTTAAAACCGTCAAGCTGTCCATAAAGCGGCTGCGGGAGATGGAACAGATGGTGCAGGACGGGTCGCTCGAGAAGCTGTCGAAGAAAGAGCAACTCACTTTCCAGCGTGAAATGGTCAAGCTTGACCGTAGCCTCGGCGGCATCAAAGAAATGAACGGCCTGCCGGATGCGTTGTTTGTCATCGACGTCGGCTACCAGAAGGGCGCGATCACAGAGGCGAGCAAGCTGGGCATCCCGGTGGTCGGCGTGGTGGACACGAACCATTCACCCGACGGCGTGGACTACATCATTCCGGGCAATGATGATGCGAGCCGGGCCGTACGCCTGTATGCACGGGGTATCGCCGATGCGATCCTCGAGGGCCGCAGCCAGATCATCAAGGAAATCGTCAGCGATGAATTTGTGGAAGTGGACAGCACCGAGGAACAGGCAACAGCCTGATCCCGACGGGCGGTGAAAAAAGGGGCGAACGCCCCTTTTTTTTAAGCTGAAATTTCCAGGCTGGGTTGTCCGGACTGGAGTGTGCAAATACCAGCGGGCCTGCGATAAGAACAGTCGCGGCGCGCGACAGAACCAGGAGTGGCGAGGAAATGGCGGAAATCACCGCAGGCATGGTCAAGGAACTGCGCGAGCGCACCGGGCTCGGCATGATGGAATGCAAGAAGGCGCTGGAAGAAGCCGGTGGCGACATGAAAAAAGCCGAGGACCTGCTGCGCATCAAGAGCGGCGCCAAGGCGGGCAAGATGGCCGGTCGCGTCGCAGCCGAAGGCGCCATCGGCGTCTATGTGTCGGCCGACCGTAGGCTGGGGGCGCTGGTCGAAGTGAATTGCGAAACTGACTTCGTGGCCAAGGATGAGAATTTCACCGGTTTGGTCAAGGCTGTTGCCGAACTGGCTGCGGTGAAGGGAATCACGAACGTGGAAGCCCTCGGTCAGGCGCAACTGCCGTCCGGCCAGACCGTGGAAGCGTCGCGCCAGGCACTGGTCATGAAACTCGGCGAAAACATGAGCCTGCGCCGGGTCGCGGTGCACAAGGCCAGCGGCAATCTGGCGCATTACCTGCACGGCACGCGGATCGGAGTAATGCTCGACATCGAAGGCGGCGACGATGCGCTGGGCAAGGATCTCGCCATGCACATCGCCGCGTCGAAGCCAATTTCGGTCTCGAAGGATCAGGTGTCCGCTGAGCTGATTTCGCGCGAACGCGAGATCGCCAAGGCACGTGCACTCGAATCCGGCAAGCCCGCCAACATCGTCGACAAGATCGTCGATGGCAGCGTGCAGAAGTACCTGGCGGAAGTCACCCTGCTGGGGCAGCCCTTCGTCAAGGACGACAAGCTTACGGTCGAAAAGCTTCTGGCCTCGAAATCCGCGAAAGTGCATGCATTCACGCTGTTCGTCGTTGGCGAGGGCATTGAGAAGAAGACCACCGATTTCGCCGCGGAAGTCGCGGCCCAGGTTGGTCAGGCGAAGAAGGACGAGAAGAATCCGCAGCCTAACTGAACCGCGTCGATGAAACCTGCCTATAAGCGCATCATGCTCAAGCTGTCGGGCGAGGCCCTGATGGGTGAGGATGCTTATGGCATCAACCGTGAGACCATCGATCGCATTGTTTCGGAGGTGAAGGAAGTCGCTGGTCTCGGGGTCGAAGTGGGCGTGGTTATAGGCGGGGGCAATATTTTCCGGGGCGTGGCGCCCGGTGCCGCGGGCATGGACCGCGCTACTGCCGACTATATGGGTATGCTGGCAACAGTAATGAACGCCCTGGCACTGCAGGACGCCATGCGCCGTCATGGCCTGAAGAGCAGGGTGCAATCGGCGCTCAACATCGAGCAGGTCGCGGAGCCTTACATCAGGGGCAAGGCGATGCGCTACCTGGAAGAAGGGCGAGTGGTGATATTCGCCGCGGGCACCGGCAATCCATTCTTCACTACTGATACCGCGGCGGCACTACGCGGCATGGAGATGAATGTGGACATCGTGATCAAGGCGACCAAGGTCGATGGCGTCTATACGGACGATCCGAAAACCCATCCGGATGCCATGCGCTACCAGCGCATCAGCTTCGACGAGGCGATCGTGAAGAAGCTCAAGGTGATGGACGCGACGGCTTTGACGCTGTGTCGCGACCAGAAGCTTCCGATCTGCGTGTTCAACATTTTCAAGGCGGGAGCGCTAAGGCGCGTGGTTCTGGGCGAAGATGAAGGGACGTTGGTCCATGCCTGAGAATCGGAAGGAGGATTGAAACCATGGCAATTGCAGATGTAAAGAAATCCGCGGAGCAGAAAATGCAGAAGTCGCTGGAGACTCTGCGGGCCGATCTCGGCAAGGTACGCACGGGACGCGCACATACCGGCATCCTCGATCACATCCACGTCGACTACTACGGAAACCCGACACCGCTTAATCAGATCGCGAACGTGTCGCTGCTGGACGCGCGCACAATCAGCGTCACGCCCTGGGAAAAGAAAATGGTGGCCGCGATCGAAAAAGCGATCCGTGATGCGGACCTCGGGCTCAATCCTGCCTCAATGGGCGACCTTATCCGCGTGCCGATGCCGGCGCTAACCGAAGAACGTCGCCGGGACCTGATTAAAGTGGTGAAGGGCGAAGCTGAGAATGCCCGCGTTGCGGTACGCAATATCCGCCGCGATGCCAACAACGCGCTCAAGGAATTACTCAAATCCAGGGTGATCTCCGAAGATGACGAGCGTCGCGCACAGGACGACGTGCAGAAGCTTACCGATCGCCACATTGCCGAGATCGACAAGGCGCTGGTGGCCAAGGAAGCGGATCTAATGGCGGTCTAAGGCCTACATGTTCGCAAGCTCGACCATCAACATTCCGACAGCGCGCAAGGTGCCGCGCCATATAGCCATGATTATGGATGGCAATGGCCGCTGGGCCAGGAAGCGTTTCCTGCCGCGGGTTGCGGGCCACCGGCGCGGGCTGGATGCCGTGCGTGCCGTCACCAAGGCCTGCGTTGCCGAGAAGGTCGAGTATCTGACGCTGTTTGCGTTCAGCAGCGAGAACTGGCGGCGTCCCAAGGACGAAGTCTCGTTCCTGATGGAGCTGTTCGTCATGGCACTGGAGCAGGAAGTTGCCAAGCTACACGACAACGAAATCCGCCTAAAGGTGATCGGCGACTTGTCGAGTTTCGAACCCAGGCTCACCCGCATGATCGCGGAGGCCGAGACGCTGACGGCAAACAACAAACGCCTGACTCTGACTATCGCGGCGAACTACGGCGGCCGCTGGGACATGCTGCAGGCGGTCAATCGCATGGTGCGGGAGGTTCCCCCGGTGCCCGGCGGCTTCCTCGAGGCGCATCTGGCGCCTTATCTCTCGATGAGCTACGCACCGGAGCCGGACCTATTCATTCGCACCGGCGGCGAACAGCGCATCAGCAATTTCCTCCTATGGCAGCTGGCGTATACGGAATTCTACTTCACCGACGAACTGTGGCCGGATTTTGACGCCAGTTCGCTGGGTCGTGCAATAACCTCTTACCGGGACCGTGAGCGCCGTTTCGGCCGCACCAGTGAGCAGGTCGCGGCAGAGGCGGATGAATCGGGTCCGGTACGTGAGTCCGGTGGCGATTTCAGCTGATCGCCCGCCAGCGGGAAGATCCGGGCCGCCATCCCGCTCCATGCTAAAACAACGTCTGCTTACCGCCGCAGTCCTCCTGCCGCTGCTCCTGGCGGGCATGTTCCTGCTGCCCAATCCGGCCTGGACCTTGCTAATTCTCGCCCCGACCGCGCTCGGCGCATTCGAGTGGGCAAAACTGGCGGGCCTGTCTGCAATTCTCCGCAACGCCTTTGTCGCTTGCGTTGTGCTCAGCGGTTTGCTGGTGATGCTGGCGCAGTGGCGCGCGCCGTTCCTCGCCGCGAACGTCGCCGTCTGGTTTTATCTTCTCGCATTGTTATTCTGGGCCATCGTGGTGCCTGCCTGGCTGTACTTCAAATGGCAGGTGTCGTCACCGGCATTCATGGTGCTTGCCGGCTGGATCGTCCTGATCCCCGCCTGGCTGGCTGTCGCGACCCTGCAAAAATCCGCCACCCTGCTGCTCATGCTCCTGCTGGTGATCTGGATCGCCGATACCGCAGCATATTTTTCGGGGCGTCGCTTCGGCCGCCGCAAACTGGCGCCGCAGATCAGTCCAGGCAAGACCTGGGAGGGCGTAATCGGCGCGGCAATCGCGGTTTTGATCTACGGTTTCGCAGTCGGCTTCGTGCTGCAGCCCGATGCGAATTTCTACAACCGGGCCGGGTTGCTGGTCTTCATCTGCGTGCTCACCGCGTTTAGCATCATCGGCGACTTGTTCGAATCGTGGATCAAACGCCAGGCGGGCGCCAAGGACAGTGGTGGACTGCTGCCAGGCCATGGCGGAATTCTCGACCGCATCGACAGCGTGACCGCCGCCATGCCGTTCGCCGCCCTTTATTTTCTGCAGATGTCATGAAACGCCTCGCCATTCTCGGCTCTACGGGAAGCATAGGCGTCAACACACTGGCCGTCGTGGAGCGCCATCCCGACCTGTTCAGCGTCGTTGCTCTGTCCGCTGACCGGCAAGTGGACCGGCTGTTCGGCCAGATACGCCAGCATCAGCCGCGCTACGCGGCAATGGCCGATCTGGCTTCCGCGAATCAGCTGCGCTCGCGTGTGCGGGAGGCCGGGCTGAAATGCGAGGTTTTGTCGGGTCCGTCATCCCTGGAGCAAATCGCATCCGCTGCCGAGGTCGATGCCGTGATGGCGGCGATCGTCGGTTCTCCTGGTCTGCGCTCGACCCTGGCGGCGGCGCATGCGGGCAAGCAGTTGCTGCTCGCCAACAAGGAGGCGCTGGTGATGGCGGGGCCGCTGCTGATGAACGCGGTCAAGGCCGGCGGTGCCGCGCTGTTGCCCATCGACAGCGAGCACAATGCGATATTCCAGGCGCTGCCGAGCGGATTCGACGGCAATTTCGCCCATGGCGGGGTGCGCCGCCTTTGGTTGACCGCCTCGGGAGGGCCGTTCCTGCGCACGCCGCGCGAGCAACTGGGCAGCGTGACGCCGGACCAGGCCTGCGCCCACCCGAAGTGGGTGATGGGCCGCAAGATCTCGGTGGACTCGGCGACCCTCATGAACAAGGGCCTGGAGGTAATCGAAGCCAGTTTCCTGTTCAACGCGAACCCCTCGCAGATCCAGGTGGTAATACACCCGCAAAGCATCGTCCATTCGCTGGTCGAATATGTCGACGGGTCGGTGCTGGCGCAATTGGGCAATCCGGACATGCGCACCCCGATCGCGCATGCGCTGGCCTATCCGCAGCGCATCGATCCGGGTGTTGAGCCTCTCGACCTTTGCGCGATCGGCTCGCTCGCTTTTGAGCGTCCAGACCTGGAGCGCTTTCCCTGTCTCGGGCTGGCGTTTCGCGCGCTGGAGGCCGGGGGCAGCGCTCCGATCGTGCTCAACGCCGCAAACGAAATCGCAGTAGCGAAGTTCCTGGCAGGGCACCTGCCGTTTGTCCGCATTGCCGAACTCGTGAAAGAAGTGCTGTCCGCTCTGCCGGTTGTCGGCGTAAGCACCCTGGAAGACGTTATGGGGGCAGACGCCCAGGCGCGGCGTGCCGCCGAGCGCAGCCTCGAAACCGTGACCCATTGAGAAGCCGTGGCTTACTAGAAATGGAACCAGGACCGCAATCATGAACCTGCTCTTGACCCTGATCGCCTTTGTCGTCGCCCTCGGCGTCCTGATCGTATTCCATGAGTTCGGTCACTACCTGGTAGCCAGACTGTGCGGCGTGAAGGTACTGCGTTTCTCGCTAGGATTCGGCAGCGTCCTGTGGAAGCGCAAGCTGGGACGCGACCGCACCGAATGGGCCGTTTCCGCGTTCCCGCTGGGGGGCTACGTCAAGATGCTGGACGAGCGCGAAGGTCCGGTTGCGCCGGAAGAACTTCATCGCGCATTCAACAAGCAGACGGTGGGCCGGCGGTTTGCCATCGTTGTCGCCGGACCGGTCGCCAATTTCCTGCTCGCGATCCTGCTTTACTGGGTCCTGTTCATGCATGGTGTACCTGGAGTACGCCCGGTGCTTGGCGAGCCGGTTGCGAAATCGCCGGCGGCCCAGGCGCAGTTCACGGCGGGCGAGACCATCACCCGGATCGGCGACTCCGAGGTGGCGACCTGGCAGGATGTGCGCTGGGCACTGCTCGAGCATGCGCTGCGCAAGGACCAGCCGAGAATAGAGGTGCGCAGCGAGCGTGGCGACATCGATTTCAGGAGGCTCGACCTTTCCTCCATCGGGCCCGAACAGATCGATGGCGACCTGATACAGGCCATCGGTCTGACCCGCTTCCAGCTCACGCTCAAGCCCGTGATCGGCAAGTTGATGGGTGGGGCGGCCGCGGAGCGTGACGGGCTGAAACCGGGTGACGAAATCGTCGAGGTCAACGGCACGCCTATTGGAAACTGGCACGACCTGGTGGCGCAGGTCAGCAGTGCGCCGCAGCGCGCGCTGTCTTTTCGCATTCTGCGCGCGGGCGCGGATATGCTGCTGACAGTTACGCCTGAAGCCAAAACCGAAGGCGGCAAGACGATCGGGCGCATCGGCGCCACGCCGCACATAGACGAAGCGGAGACGCGCAAGCTGATCACGGAAGTGAGTTACGGCCCCATTGCGGCGCTCGCACATGCGGCGCAGCGAACCTGGGAGGTTTCAGTGTTCACGTTGAAGATGCTTGGCAGGATGATCGTCGGCGATGTTTCCCTGAAGAATCTCAGCGGCCCGATCACGATCGCCGATTACGCCGGCCAGTCCGCACAGCTGGGATGGCTGGCCTACCTGAGCTTCCTGGCCCTGATCAGCATCAGTCTGGGCGTGTTGAATCTGCTGCCCGTACCGTTATTGGACGGCGGACACCTCATGTATTATGTCGCCGAAGTCGTGAAGGGAAGTCCGGTATCCGACCGGGTCATGGAAATGGGTCAGCAGGTCGGCATGGTGTTGCTGTTCAGCCTGATGGCGTTCGCAATCTTTAACGATATAAACCGCCTGTTCGGTGGCTGACAGAGGATGAAGAAGCGTTTACTGCTGCTGGTCATATCGAGTCTCGTCAGTCACTCCTCCCTCGCTTTTGAAAACTTCAAGGTCAAGGACATTCGTGTCGAGGGCATTCAGCGCACCGAGCCCGGCACGGTGTTCTCGTATCTGCCGATCAAGGTCGGCGAAGAGGTCACGCAGGAGCGGGCAACCGCGGCGATCAAGGCGCTGTACGCGACCGGCTTCTTCAAGGACGTCCGCCTGGAATCCGACGGCGATGTCCTGGTCGTGGTCGTGGAGGAGAGGCCGGCCATCGCCCAGATCGACATTTCCGGTTCCAAGGAATTCGACCAGAAGCAACTCAAGGAAGGCCTCAAGGGCATCGGCCTGGCCGAATCGCGCATCTTCGATCGCGCGCTGCTCGAGCGAGCCGAGCAGGAACTAAAGAACCAGTACATCAGCCGCGGCAAGTACGGTGTCAATATCGTCACCACCGTCACGCCGATGGAGCGCAATCGCGTGGCGCTCAATTTCGCTATTGCCGAAGGCGAGGTTGCCAAGATCCGCCAGATCAATTTTGTCGGCAACCAGGTGTTCGACGACGACGAGCTGCGTGACCAGTTCATCCTGACCACGCCCGGCTGGCTGACGTGGTACAGCAAGAACGACCAGTACTCCAAGCCGAAGCTGCAGGGCGACCTGGAAAATCTGCGCTCGTTCTACCTCAATCAGGGTTATCTGGAATTCACGATCGACTCGACCCAGGTGTCAATCACGCCGGACAAGAAGGACATTTTCCTGACGGTCAACGTGACCGAGGGCAGGAAGTTCACGGTCACCGACGTCAAGCTGGCCGGCGATCTCATCGTTCCGGAGGAAGAGCTGCGCAAGCTGATCAAGCTGAAGAAGGGCGACATCTTCTCGCGCGAGAAACTGACCGAAAGCACCAAGCTCATCTCCGACCGCTTGGGCAACGAGGGTTACGCTTTTGCCAGCATTAACCCGGTTCCGGAGGCAAACCGGGACAAGAACGAAGTTGCGTTCACGCTGTATGTCGATCCCGGCAAGCGCGTCTACGTGCGCCGCATCAGCATCTTCGGCAACACCAATACTCGCGACGAGGTGATCCGCCGCGAAATGCGGCAGATGGAAAGCGGCTGGTACTCCACCGACAAGCTGACCCGTTCCAAACAACGTATCGACAAGCTCGGATATTTCTCGGACGTGCAGCTGGAAACGCCGGGCGTGCAGGGCACCTCGGACCAGGTCGACGTGAACGTGAAAGTGACGGAGCGGGCCACTGGCAACCTCACTTTTGGTGTCGGCTACTCGACTGCCGAGAAAGTCATTTTCTCCGGCGGCATTTCCCAGAGCAACATCTTCGGCACCGGCAACGCGTTGGCGTTGCAGCTGAGCACTGGCAGCATCAACAAGGTGTATTCGCTTTCCTACACCAATCCTTTCTACACGGACGATGGCGTAAGCCGCGGTTTCGACATCTACAGGCGCGACGTCGACGCCTCGTCGCTGGCGATAGCCAGCTACAACACGTCCACGCTTGGCACCGGTGTCCGCTTCGGCGTGCCGGTGACCGAGTACGACACGGTGAACTACGGCCTGGCGCTGGAGCAGACCGAGATCGGCATCCTCCAGGATACGCCGCAGCGGTACATCAATTTCGTAACCGAGTTCGGCGAAAGTTCAAATACCGTCCTGGCTACTGTTGGCTGGGCGCGGGACAAGCGCGACAGTGTTATCTTCACCACGAAAGGCAGTTTCCAGAAATTCAGCGCCGAGGTTGGCGTACCCCCGGGAGACCTGACCTTCTATCGGACCAATTACCAGCATCAGTGGTATTATCCATTGACCAAGGAATATACCTTGCTGCTTAATGGCCAGATCGGCTACGCGGACGGATACGACCAGAAACCGCTGCCGTTCTACAAGGTGTTCTACCTCGGTGGCGTCAACTCGTTGCGGGGCTACGAAACGGCGACCATCGGACCGAAGGATGCTAACGGGGATTCCCTGGGCGGCAGTCACATGATGCTGGCCAACGTAGAGTTCCTGTTTCCCTTCCCCGGGTTGCAGAAAGACCGCTCGGTGAGGCTGAGCTGGTTCGTGGATGCGGGAATGGTCGGCCAGAAATACGATTTCGACGAAGTGCGATATTCGACCGGACTCGGATTCAGCTGGTTTTCGCCAGTCGGGCCGCTGAAACTGAGCTTCGGCAAGGCGTTGAATCCGGAGCCTGACGACCGGTTGCAGCGCATCCAGTTCACACTGGGTACGGTATTCTGATTTTTCCCGCCTGTCGGCGGATGTGTCTAGGAGAATCGAAGTTGAAGAAAGTCTCGCTTGTGCTCGCCGCCGCGGCGCTCTTGGCGAGCTCGAATCTGCAAGCCGCGAATGAGCTCAAAGTCGGGTTTGTGAGTACCGAGCGGGTGTTCCGCGAAGCGGCGCCCGCGGTCAAGGCGCTGAAGAAAATCGAGAAGGAATTCGCCGCCCGCGACCAGGAGCTCCAGAAGCTGGTCAAACAGGCCCGCGACACGCAGACGCTCATCGAAAAAGAAGGCGTCACAATGAGCGATTCCGACCGCCGCGACAAGGAGCAGGACCTGGCGCGCATGAACCGCGACCTGCAGCGTATGCAGCGCGAATTCCGCGAGGACCTCAATCTGCGCAAGAATGAAGAGTTGGCTACGGTGCTGGAGCGTGCCAACAAAGTGATCCAGCAAATAGCCGAAGCCGAAAAATTTGATCTGATCCTGCAGGAGGCCGTCTATCGCAGCCCGCGGATCGACATTACCGACAAGGTTATCAAGGCACTCGCCGACAAGTAACTTGCCGCCTGCCTTGGCGGCCGCGGCTGCGACGCCGGCCAACCGGGATGCAATGACAGGGGAAGAGCGAAAGTCCTACAGCCTGGCGGAGCTGACTGACCGCTTCGGCGGCACCGTTCACGGTGACGCGGGCATCCGCATCCGCCAGGTCGCTCCGCTCGAATCCGCCGGTTCGGCGGAAATCAGTTTCCTAACCAATCGCAAGTACCAGAAACTGCTTGCCTCGTCGAAGGCGGGCGCGGTTATTCTCGGCCGCGACTCGGCCGAAGCAACGATGATTCCGCGCATCGTCTGCGACAATCCCTATGCCTATTACGCCCGGGTCGCCGCTCTGCTGAATCCGGAACCCGCGCCGGATACCGGCATACATTCCGGGGCATTCGTGCATCCTGCGGCGAAGGTGGCGGCTACCGCCTCGATCGCGGCCTGCGCAGTGGTCGAAGAGGGCGCGGAGGTCGGCGAACACGCGATCATCGGCGCTAATTCCTTCGTGGGCCGCAATGCGATCATCGGTGAACGCACCCGGCTGCATCCCAATGTCACCGTTTACCACGGCTGCGTCGTGGGCATGCGGGGCATCATCCACTCGGGCGCTGTGATCGGCGCCGATGGATTCGGCATGGCCATGGACGCCGGGCGCTATGTGAAGATTCCGCAGATCGGCCGAGTCTTGATCGGGGACGATGTGGAGATCGGAGCCAGCACGACCATAGACCGCGGTGCACTGGGAGATACCGTGATCGAGGAAGGCGTGAAACTTGATAACCAGATCCAGATCGGCCACAACTGCAGGATCGGAGCGCACACCGCCATCGCCGGCTGTGCCGGTATTGCCGGCAGCGTGACCATTGGCAGCCATTGCAGGATTGGCGGCAGTGCAATGATCTCCGGCCATCTCAGCATCACCGACCGCGTGGACATCTCCGGGGGTACCCTGGTCGCAAAATCGATTACCAAACCGGGCACGTATACCTCGGTGTTCCCCATGTCTGCCCACGAGGACTGGCTGAAGAACGCCTCGTTGCTGAGGCATCTTCACGAGATGATGGATAGAATCCGCACCCTGGAACACCAGATCAAGAAAATGGAGGGGCAATGAGCCCGAACACGGCCGTGAGCACGATGGAAATCCAGGAGATCCTGGCGCATCTCCCGCATCGCTACCCGATGCTCCTGATCGACCGCGTGCTCTCTGTCGACCCCGGCAAGGAAATCGTGGCCCTGAAGAACGTCACCATTAACGAACCGTTCTTTGCCGGGCACTTTCCCCATCATCCGGTGATGCCCGGCGTGCTGATCGTCGAGGCCATGGCTCAGGCGGCTGCCATCCTGGCGTTCCGGACGTTCAACCTCAAAAGCGACAGCAACAGCGTCTATTACTTCGTCGGCATCGACGAGGCGCGCTTCAAGAAACCGGTGACGCCGGGTGATCAACTGATCCTGAAGGCCCAGATCCTGCGCAACCTGCGCGGCATCTGGAAGTTCTCCGCGCAGGCCATGGTAGGGGACAAGCTGGTCTCGGAAGCTCAACTGCTCTGTACCATGCGCGGCTTGCCGGCTGCCGCGGCGCAATGAATGGAGGGGCGGCCATGATCCATCCCACCGCCATCATTCACCGCGGTGCCCGCCTTGCCCAAGGCTTGGAGATCGGTCCCTACTCGGTAATCGGCGAGAACGTCGAAATCGGTGAGGGCACAACAATCGGCGCCCATGCGGTCATCGTTGGTCATACCCGCATCGGCCGCAACAATCGCATCTTCCATCACGCCACGCTGGGCGAGGCACCGCAGGACAAGAAATACGCGGGCGAACCCACGCGCCTGGAAATCGGCGATGACAACACCATCCGAGAGTTTTGCACGTTTAATACGGGCACGGTGCAGGACCTGGGTGTTACCCGGATGGGCGACAAGAACTGGATCATGGCCTACGTCCATGTTGCGCACGACTGCGATATCGGCAACCAGACGACACTGGCCAACTGCACGCAGCTCGCAGGCCATGTTGGTGTGGGCGATCACGCCGTCCTCGGGGGGTTTACCGGTATCCACCAGTTCTGCCGCGTCGGCGCGCATGCGATGACCGGGGTCGGTTCCGTCGTCCTCGCCGATGTGCCGCCTTATGTGATGGCGATGGGTAATACCGCCGAGCCGCATGGCATCAATTCGGAAGGATTGAAGCGGCGTGGATTCAGCGCGGAATCAATCAGCGGCATCCGCCGCGGCTACAAGACGCTGTATAAGTCCGGACTGAGCCTCGACGAGGCTAAACAGGCCCTGCGCCGGCAAGCTGCCGATTGCAGGGAACTGGAGATGTTCGTGGCATTCATCGAGTCGTCGAAGCGGAGCATCATCCGTTAGGAAATGAGAGCGCAACCGGGGAAGAGGATTCGGGTCGCACTGGTCGCCGGGGAAGCCTCAGGCGACCTGTTGGGTGGCCACCTGCTGGAAGCACTCAGGGAGCGCCTGCCGGGCATCGAGGCCTACGGCATCGGCGGGCCGCAGATGCAATCCGCGGGCCTGGAGTCGTGGTACCCGATGGAATGGTTCGCGGTGCGTGGCTATGTCGAGGTGCTGAAGAGCCTGCCGAAACTGCTGCGGGTGCGGCGCGAGCTCAGGCGCCGGCTGCTCGCTGATCCTCCAGATCTGTTCATCGGCATCGACGCCCCGGATTTCAATCTCGATCTTGAGGCAGGATTGCGCAATGCGGGTATCACCACGGTGCACTATGTCAGTCCCTCGATCTGGGCATGGCGCGGCGAACGCATTCACAAGATCAAGCGCGCGGTTTCCAAGGTTTTGACCCTGTTTCCCTTCGAAGCCCCGCTATACGAAAAGGCCGGCGTGCCGGTGGCCTATGTCGGCCACCCGCTGGCGGACGAATTGCCGGAACGGCCGGATCGCGAGGCCGCCCGGGAACAAATGCGGCTTTCTTCGAAGCAGACCGTGATTGCCTTGCTGCCAGGCAGCCGGCAAAGCGAAGTGCGGCAAATGGGTGAATTGTTCGTTGCCACCGCGAAGCTGGTGGCTGCGCAGGTGCCCGGTGCGCACTTCCTGGTCCCGTTGGTCAGCCGCCAGACCAGGCTGATCTTCGAGGAAGCGATCTATCATCAGAAGGGCGAGGAACTGCCACTGACCATTCTCTTCGGCCATGCGCACATGGCCATGACGGCGGCGGATGCGGTGTTGGTGGCATCCGGCACGGCGACACTAGAGGCGACGCTGCTCAAGCGCGCCATGGTCATCACTTACAGGATGCCGCGCCTGTCGGCATGGATCATGAAGGGCAAGGGCTATTTGCCGTATGTCGGCTTGCCAAACATCCTTGCGGGAGAATGGGTGGTGCCGGAAATCCTGCTCGACGATGCGACACCGGAAAACCTGGCTCAGGCCCTGACTAATCAGTTGCATGACAAAGAAGTGCGCAATCGGCTGGAACGATGCTTCCTCGGCATCCACCGCTCGTTGCGTCACGATACGGCGGCTCGCGCGGTGGATGCGATCCTGCCCTTGCTTGAGCCCGCGCGACCCGTCGCTGCCGTTGACGCGTCCGCCGGCGAAGGGCTGCGCGCGTGATGGCCTTGGAACAGGGCCTGCTGGTCTGCGGTGTGGACGAGGCGGGCCGCGGGCCGCTGGCCGGGCCGGTTTTCGCGGCTTGCGTCATCCTGCGCGCAGAGGACCCGATCGACGGTCTCGCTGATTCAAAGGTACTTACCGCGAAGAGGCGCGAAGCACTGGCCGTCGAGATCCGTAATCGCGCGGCAGCATGGGCGATAGCCAGCGCTACGGTCGAGGAGATCGACCGTATCAACATCCTGCGCGCCAGCCTGCTTGCGATGCGCCGTGCAGTCGAGCAACTGACGCTCGAACCGCACGAAGTCCTCGTAGACGGGCTGTATTGCCCCGAAGTGCGGTTCCCATCGCGGGCGATTGTCGACGGCGACAGCCTAGTGGCGGAAATTTCGGCCGCATCCATCCTGGCCAAGACAGCGCGGGACGCGCTGATGAAGGAATTGCACGGCCTCTATCCCGATTATGGCTTCGACCGCCACAAGGGCTACTCGACGCGGGAACATCTGCAGGCGCTGCAACGGTTCGGGGTGTGCCCGATACACCGGCGCAGCTTCGCACCGGTTCGTTCTCTTTGTCTCGGTCTCGGCGATTAGATCGCTCGACCTCTCAACCCAACACTGAGGCACAGAGGACACGGAGAAAACCGAGGCAAGTTACTGGGGGCTCGATTTACCATCAACGCTGATTCGGCGCACCCGTTCCCGAATTCAACATTTCGCGTATCTCCCGGATTTTCTCTGTGTCCTCTGTGATCTCTGTGGCTCTGTGTCGGGTTTTGACCTTCAGTAGACGTGGCGCTGCAGGTTGGCCTTCTGCACGATGGTGGAGGCTAGTTCCTCGATTGATCGCGTGGTCGTATCGAGAATGAAAATTCCCTCCTGGCGCATCAGCACGTCGGCCTCCCGTATCTCGTGCTCGCAATTTTCCAGGCTCGCGTAGGGACTGCCGGGGCGGCGCTCATTGCGGATGCGCTGCAGCCGGTCCGGACGTATGGTAAGGCCGAACAGCTTGTGCCGGCGACCCGCTATCGCAGAAGGCAGTTTCTTCGCCGCGAAGTCCTCCGGAATCAGCGGGTAGTTGGCCGCTCGAATCCCGAATTGCAGGGCCATGTAGAGGCAGGTCGGCGTCTTGCCGCAGCGGGAAACGCCGATAAGGATTACTTCGGCCTCGTCGAGTTCCTTAGTGGTTTGCCCGTCGTCATGCGACATGGCGAAGTTCACGGCCTCGATTCGGTTGAAATAGCTGTTGTTATTGTTGCGGACCGAGTGCGAACGGCCCACCGTGTGCGAGGATTTCACCCCCAGTTCCGCCTCCATCGGGGCGATGAAGACCTGAAAGCAGTCGATGTACTTGCCATCGGCAAGCTGAATTTCGCTGCTCAGGGTCCGATCCACCAGGGTGCTGAAAACCAGTGGCCGGACCCCGTCCTTCGCCGAGGCCTGATTGATCTGCTGCACGGCAGCCCGGGCTTTTTCCAGGGAATCGACGAAGGGAAGCGTGATTTCGATGAACGAAACCTGATCGAACTGGGTCAGCAGGCTGTGGCCAAGCATTTCGCACGTGATGCCAGTGCGGTCCGATATGAAAAAGGCCGTACGCTCAACAGTCATTGTTGTTCTGCACAATCATGAGTGAGTCGCTAAAATAACATCTTTTACCACCCACCCACATCCCGGCGGGATAGTCGAATGACCCAACCGCGTTACGTGATCCCCTTCGAAGACCTGCGCATCGCCGACGTCGAAAGCGTCGGCGGAAAGAACGCTTCGTTGGGAGAAATGATCAGCCAGTTGTCAGGCGCGGGGGTGCGCGTGCCGGGCGGATTCGCCACGACGGCCGTGGCTTACCGGGAGTTTCTGGCGGCGGGAAGTCTTGCCGCGAGGATCGAAGCGTCGCTGTTGAAACTGGACATCGAAGACGTGGACGCGCTGGCGCAGGCTGGAAAGATGATCCGCCAATGGATCCTGGAAGCGCCGTTGCCTGTGGCGTTCGAAAAGGACATTGCGGCCGCCTACGCAAAGCTGACCGCGGGGCAGACAGGCGATCCGTCGTTCGCCGTGCGTTCCTCGGCCACCGCCGAGGACCTTCCCGATGCCTCCTTTGCCGGTCAGCAGGAAACTTTCCTCAATATTCAGGGCATTGACAACGTGCTGCTGGCGATCCGGCATGTATTTGCCTCGCTTTACAACGACAGGGCGATTTCCTACCGCGTGCATAAGGGGTTCGCGCACGCGAACGTCGCGCTGTCGGCCGGCGTGCAACGCATGGTCCGCAGCGACAAAGGGGCGGCCGGCGTGCTGTTCACGCTCGATACCGAATCAGGCTTCGATAAAGTGGTGTTTATTACCTCGGCCTATGGCTTGGGGGAGACGGTTGTGCAGGGTCAGGTCAATCCCGACGAATTCTATGTATACAAGCCGGCGCTACAGGCCGGCAGGCCGGCGATCCTGCGGCGAAACCTCGGCTCCAAGGCCCTGCGCATGGTGTTTACCGACAGCCGCTCAGCCGGACGCTCGGTGCAGACACTTGAGGTTCCTGTCGCGGAACGTCTGCAGTTCTCCATCACTGACGTCGAGGTGGAAGAGCTGGCCCGCTATGCTGTGATCATCGAGAACCACTATGGCCGGCCCATGGACGTGGAATGGGGGCGTGACGGGATCGACGGCAAGCTCTACGTGCTGCAGGCCCGCCCGGAAACGGTCAAGGCCCGGGAGGAAACGCAGGAGCGCTTCCGCCTGAAGAAGCGTGGCGACGTGCTTGCAGAAGGACGCGCCATCGGGAACCGCATCGGCACCGGCACCGTTCGCCTGGTCAAGGACGCCTCGGAAATGAACAAGGTGAAGCCAGGCGACGTGCTGGTCACCGACATGACCGATCCCGACTGGGAGCCGGTGATGAAAAAAGCCTCGGCGATCGTCACCAATCGCGGCGGCCGCACCTGCCATGCGGCAATCATCGCCCGGGAGCTAGGCATCCCGGCCGTGGTGGGCTGTGGCGATGCGACACAGAAACTGGAACAAGGTGGGCACGTCACCGTATCCTGCGCCGAAGGCGATACCGGCTTCGTCTACGAGGGTATCCTCGATGTTGAAGTGCTGCACATCCAGCTGGACAAGTTGCCCAAGGTTCCGGTCAAGATCAGCATGAACGTGGGCAATCCGGAACTCGCGTTCGATTTCCAGCGCCTGCCCAACTGCGGCATCGGCCTGGCGCGGCTGGAGTTCATCATCGCCCGCATGATCGGTGTGCATCCGAAGGCTGCGCTTGCCTATCCGAAACTGGACCCCGAGCTCAAGAGCGCCATCGAAGCGCTGGCCGCGGGGTACAAGGATCCCGTCAGCTTTTACGTGGAGAAACTCAGCGAGGGCATCGCCACGCTCGGCGCTGCCTTCTTCCCCAAGCCAGTCATCGTGCGCATGTCGGACTTCAAGTCCAACGAATACTCCAGCCTGACCGGCGGAAAGAAGTATGAGCCCCATGAAGAGAACCCGATGCTGGGCTTCCGTGGCGCCTCGCGCTACATCTCCGATTCATTCCGGGAGTGTTTCGAGCTCGAATGCCGCGCGCTGAAGAAAGTGCGCAACGAAATGGGACTGACCAACGTCGAGATCATGGTTCCCTTCGTCCGCACGGTCCCTGAGGCCGAGCAAGTGATAGCTTTGCTGAAGAAAAACGGACTGGAGCGGGGCGTCGACGGCCTGCGCATCATCATGATGTGCGAAATCCCCTCCAACGCGATCCTGGCCGACCAGTTCCTGCAGCACTTTGACGGTTTCTCGATCGGCTCGAACGACATGACCCAGCTCACGCTCGGTCTGGACCGGGATTCCGGCATCGTGGCAGGCCAGTTCGACGAACGCGACCCGGCGGTGAAAGTCATGCTGGGAATGGCGATACAGGCCTGCCGCAAGGCCGGCAAGTACGTCGGTATCTGCGGGCAAGGTCCGTCGGATCATCCCGATCTGGCGGAGTGGCTGATGGAACAGGGCATCGATACCATCTCGCTGAATCCCGATACCGTGATCGAGACCTGGATGTATCTCGCCAAGCACGCCGAAAAGCGGGCGGCCGCGGCCTGATGCCGGCCCTTGAACCGACGGACGGGCGCCACGATATTTTGTGTGACGTCGGACGCCGGTATGGGTTATTATTTGTCAGGCAAGTTGGAGCGAATATGGAATGACAAAATTTATCTTTGTGACCGGTGGTGTTGTCTCCTCCCTGGGCAAAGGTATCGCTTCCGCTTCTCTCGCCGCAATTCTCGAGTCCCGCGGCATCAAAGTCACCCTCCTCAAGCTAGACCCGTACATCAACGTCGATCCCGGCACCATGAGTCCTTTCCAGCATGGGGAGGTATTCGTGACCGAGGATGGCGCCGAGACCGACCTCGACCTCGGGCACTACGAGCGCTTCGTCCATGCCAAGATGACCAAGCGCAACAACTTCACCACGGGTCAGATCTACGAGAGCGTGATCAAGAAGGAGCGCCGCGGCGATTACCTTGGCGGCACGGTGCAGGTGATCCCGCACATCACGGATGAGATCAAGCATTTCATCCGCATGGGCGCAGGCGATGCCGAAGTGGCGATCTGCGAGATCGGCGGCACTGTCGGCGACATCGAGTCGCTGCCGTTCCTCGAGGCCGTCCGCCAGATGAGCATCCAAAATGGCCGTGGGAATTCCTGCTTCATCCACCTGACGCTGGTACCGTACATCCCCTCCGCGGGCGAGATCAAGACCAAGCCCACCCAGCACTCGGTCAAGGAACTGCGCGAGATCGGCATCCAGCCCGACGTTCTGCTGTGCCGGGCCGACCGCATGGTGCCGGACAATGAGCGGCGCAAGATCGCCCTGTTCACCAATGTCGAGGAAGAAGCAGTGATTTCGGCGATGGACGTGGACTCGATCTACAAGATACCCGGGTTCCTGCACGGGCAGGGGCTCGACGAGATCGTCTGCCGTAAGCTCGGCATCACGGCGCCGCCGGCCGACCTGTCGAAATGGGAGAAGCTGCTTTACGACCGCGAGCATCCGACCCAGGAAGCAAGCATCGCGCTGGTCGGCAAGTATGTCGATCTCGCAGATTCCTACAAGTCGCTGTCCGAGGCACTGATCCACGCCGGCATTCATACCCGTACCAAGCTCAAGCTTCACTACATCGATTCCGAGAGCATCGAGAAAGAAGGCGTCGGCTGCCTGGAGAACATGGATGCCATACTGGTGCCCGGCGGATTTGGCAAGCGCGGCGTCGAAGGCAAAATCGCTGCGATCCGGCACGCCCGCGAGAACGGGATCCCCTATCTCGGCATCTGCCTGGGCATGCAGCTGGCCACCATCGAGTTCGCGCGCAACGTCTGCGGCCTGGCCGGAGCGAACAGCACCGAGTTCGATCCCGAGACCCCGCATCCTGTCGTCGCGCTGATCACCGAATGGCTGGACCGCACTGGCCGCGTGGAGCGCCGCACGGGCGGGTCCGACCTCGGCGGGACCATGCGCCTGGGCGCGCAGTCGTGCCCGGTTGAGGCCGGTACGCTGGCGTTCCGGATCTATGGCAAGCAGGTCAGCGAACGCCATCGTCATCGCTTTGAAGTCAATAACGCCTACGTTCCACAGCTGGAATCCACAGGTTACAAAGTCTCAGCGCGCACGCCGAGCGAGAATCTGCCGGAAATGATGGAATTGCCTGGCCACCCCTGGTTCATCGGCTGCCAGTTCCATCCGGAGTTCACATCCACCCCGCTCTATGGCCATCCGCTGTTCTCGGCCTTCATTGGTGCCGCCGCGGAATACCGCCACGGTCGCGACAAAGACCCTTTGGCTCACGCGCCGGCCAAGCTGAAGAGCATCGCTTGAAAATGAGAGCCTCATGAAGCTCTGCGGATTCGACGTTGGTCTCGACCGGCCGCTATTTCTCATAGCGGGGAGCGTTGGAGGGCGGAGCAGGGGCCCCTTGGGGGATGCGACCCCGGAAGCGCTCGTGACGGACTCGCAGCGATGAGGTTCCCATGAAGCTCTGCGGATTCGACGTTGGCCTCGACCGGCCGCTATTTCTCATAGCGGGTCCGTGCGTGGTGGAGTCGCTGGAAATGGCATTGGATACGGCGGGGCAGCTCAAGGAAATTGCCGCCGCTGTGGGCGTGCCATTCATCTACAAGTCCTCCTACGACAAGGCCAACCGCAGTTCCAGCAAGTCGTTCCGCGGCCTGGGCATGGACAAAGGCCTGCGGATTCTCGCTGATGTGAAAAAACAGATCGGCGTGCCGGTGCTGACGGACGTGCATGCCGAGGATGAGATCGCGGCCGTGGCGCAAGTTGTCGATGTCCTGCAGACACCAGCCTTCCTGTGCCGGCAGACGGATTTCATCCACGCGGCGGCGTCAAGCGGCAAGCCGGTCAACATCAAGAAGGGTCAGTTTCTGGCGCCAGGTGACATGAAGAATGTTGTCGACAAGGCGCGCGAAGCCAGCGGGCAGGACAACATCATGGTGTGTGAGCGCGGGGCTTCGTTCGGTTACAACAACCTGGTCTCCGACATGCGTTCGCTGGCAATCATGCGGGACACCAATTGCCCGGTCGTGTTCGATGCGACCCATTCGGTGCAATTGCCTGGCGGGCAGGGCACTTCGAGCGGCGGCCAGCGCGAGTTCGTGCCGGTTCTGGCGCGAGCGGCGGTGGCGGCTGGAGTGGCGGGCGTGTTCATGGAGACGCACCCCGATCCGGCCAAGGCGATGTCCGACGGGCCCAATGCATGGCCCCTGCATCTGATGAAACAACTGCTGGAAACGCTGAAGGCGTTGGATGACCTGGTGAAAGGGCGAGGGTTCGCCGAGAATGCGCTGATGGCCGAATCCCGGATGGCGAAGTCCGGCCGCTGAACGACAGACCGACCAACAAGGAATAACAATGAGCTCCATCGTTGATATCGTCGCCCGCGAGATCCTGGACTCGCGGGGCAATCCCACGGTCGAAGCGGACGTGCTTCTCGAGTCTGGGGTTAGTGGACGCGCGGCGGTACCGTCGGGCGCTTCCACGGGCACGCGCGAAGCCATCGAACTGCGCGACGGCGACAAGGGCCGCTACGGCGGCAAGGGCGTTCTCAAGGCTGTCGAACACGTCAACACGGAAATCTGCGAATCCATCGTCGGCCTGGATGCGATGGAGCAGTGCTTCATCGACCAGACGCTGATCGACCTGGACGGGACGGCAAACAAATCGCGCCTCGGCGCCAATGCCATGCTCGCGGTTTCGCTGGCAGTGGCGAAAGCTGCCGCGGAGGAATCGGGCCTGCCGCTGTATCGCTACCTGGGCGGCGCCGGGCGCATGCAGCTGCCGGTGCCGATGATGAACGTCATCAACGGCGGCGCGCATGCCAACAACAGCCTCGACCTGCAGGAATTCATGATCATTCCCGTGGGCGCGGAAAGCTTTCGCGAGGCGATGCGTTGCGGCGCCGAAATATTCCAGGCGCTGAAGAAGCTGCTGGACAAGAAAGGCATGTCCACCACAGTGGGCGACGAAGGCGGTTTTGCACCCAGCCTGCCGAGCAATGAGGCGGCGCTGCAACTCATCATTGAAGCCATCGATGCGGCGGGCTATACGCCCGGTTCCCAGGTGGCGATCGGGCTCGACTGTGCCAGCTCGGAATTCTTCAAGGACGGTAAATACGATATCGCGTCGGAGAAACTTAAACTGGGCGCCAGGGAGTTCACCGACTACCTCAGCGCCTGGGTCGACAAGTACCCGATCATCAGCATCGAGGACGGCATGGCCGAGGGCGATTGGGAGGGGTGGAAAATCCTGACGGACCGGCTGGGCAAAAAAGTGCAGGTCGTCGGCGACGATCTGTTCGTGACCAATACGAAGATCCTGGCCGAAGGCATCCGCCAGGGCATCGCCAATTCCATCCTCATCAAGATCAACCAGATCGGCACGCTCACCGAGACACTCTCGGCCATCGAAATGGCGAAACGCGCGGGCTACACGGCTGTAGTTTCACACCGATCCGGCGAAACGGAGGACACTTTCATCGCCGACCTCGCGGTCGGCGCCAACGCGCTGCAGATCAAGACCGGCTCGTTGTCGCGTTCGGATCGCATGGCGAAGTACAACCAATTGCTGCGAATCGAGGAAGACCTCGGCGATTCGGCAAGTTATGCGGCACGCGACGCCTTCTACCAGTTGAATCGCCCTTGAGCATTCCGATGCGCCTTCTTGCCCTGGCCCTGGTCGTGCTGATCGCCGCAATCCAGAGCCCGCTGTGGTTCGGCAAGGGCGGCTGGCTGCGGGTCTGGGACCTGGACCAGCAGGTCGAAGCGCAGCGCGAAAACAACATCAGGCTGGCCGCACGCAATACCACGCTCGATGCGGAAGTGAAGGACCTCAAGCAGGGCTACGACGCGATCGAGGAACGGGCGCGCTCCGAGCTCGGCATGGTCAAGCAGGACGAAGTGTTCTTCCAGCTTTTGCAGCCTTCCGCTGCTGCCACGGACTACCCGGGTAAGCGCTGAATCCGGCAGCAGCCTGGGCGCCAGGTTTCTTTCGGCGCCGCCTTGTTTCGACGCAACCTTGTTTCGACGCAACCTTGGCGCAGCCACCCGGCAGGCTTTCCCTTCTAGCGCCGCACCATACCTTCCGCAGCCTTTAACTCATCCAGTGTATTGATGTTGGTGAAGTCGGCTTCGTTGCCGAAGTCCACGGCCGCGGTGTGCAGCGTGGCAAACCATGAATCCACCTTGCGGCCGCCGTCTTCGATGAAAGCCGTGAGTTGGGGCAACAGGGATTTTCGTGCCAGGCAGAACACCGGCTGAATGCGGTTTGCCGTCCGGACCATGGCCAGCTCCACGTTCTTGTCCCTCAGCGGCACGCATAGCCGCTGCACCAGGTCCATGGGAAAGCAGGGCGAGTCGCACGGCACGGTCACGACCAGTTCGCCTGACGCCTCCATCAGGCCGCGCTGCAGGCCGGCCAGCGGTCCCGCCTGCTGTCCGTCCATGTCCGGTATGACCCGGCTCCCGAACGACGAGTAGCGCGCGATGTTGCGGTTGGCGTTGATCAGTACATCGCCAACCTGGGGGGAGAGCCGTTCCAGCACCCATGACACCAGTGGTTTTCCGTCGAGGAGTTGCAGACCTTTGTCCGCGCCGCCCATGCGGCGCCCCAGCCCGCCAGCAAGTATGACGCCGGTGACTGTCACGGCAGCTGCCGGGAAATCAGTCATTGCGATTTCTCGAACGTTCCGCATCTGGTCATTGGCAGATTATTGCAGGAACCCCACCGCATGCGCTGTTCCTTGCCGTGGGGCGGACATGCCGCATGATGCAGGTACAATAACAGGCGATTCGATACAGAAAGTTGCATAAAATTTCATATATCAAGGGGGGATCGTGATCGAATTCCTGGCGAAGGAGCGAACCATTGCCGCTCCCGGTTTTAATCGGTGGTTGGTACCTCCCGCGGCGCTGGCGATCCACCTTTCGATCGGCATGGCCTACGGCTTCAGCGTGTTCTGGCTGCCGCTTTCTCGTGCCCTGGGCATCAGGCAGCCAATCGCCTGTCCTGAGGACATGAGTTTTCTCTCCAAGGTCTTCGCGACGACCTGCGACTGGCAGATCTCGATGCTGGGCTGGATGTATACGCTGTTTTTCGTTTTCCTCGGTTCTTCCGCCGCAGTATTCGGCCACTGGCTGGAAACGGCGGGACCGCGCAAGGCCGGCGTGGTGGCGGCCTTCTGCTGGGCCGGCGGCCTGTTGATTTCCGCCTTAGGCGTCTATACCCATCAGATTTGGCTGTTATGGGCCGGCTCCGGGGTGATCGGCGGCATCGGCCTGGGACTGGGCTACATATCCCCGGTATCGACGCTGATCAAATGGTTTCCCGACCGCCGCGGCATGGCGACGGGGATGGCGATCATGGGTTTCGGCGGCGGCGCGATGATCGGAGCGCCCCTGGCCGACCGACTCATGAACTTCTACGCCACCGAGGCGTCGGTCGGCGTCTGGCAGACCTTCGTGACCATGGGCGTCATCTACTTCATCGCGATGATGCTCGGCGCATTCGGCTATCGCGTGCCGCCGACCGGCTGGAAGCCCGCGGGATGGACGCCGCCGCCGCAGAAGGCCAACAGCATGATCACGTCCCGTCACGTGCACGTGAACACCGCGCATAAGACGCCGCAGTTCTGGTTTCTGTGGGGGGTGCTTTGCCTTAACGTGAGCGCAGGCATTGGCGTGATCGGAATGGCCTCTCCGATGCTCCAGGAGGTCTTCGGCGGCAGACTGATCGGCGTCGATCTGCAACTCGCGGAGCTGGCCAAGGATCAGCGCGCCATGGTGGCGACGATCGCGGCGGCGTTCGCGGGGCTGCTGTCGCTGTTCAACATCGCTGGCCGGATCGTTTGGGCGTCGTTCTCGGATTACATAGGCCGCAAGGCGACATATTTCACTTTCTTCCTGCTCGGCATCGCGCTCTATGCCTCGGCGCCGTGGGCGGGCAGCATCGGCAGTGTCGCATTGTTCGTCGGCATTTTCTGCATCATCCTGACCATGTACGGTGGCGGTTTCGCGACCATTCCCGCTTATCTGGCGGACATGTTCGGCACGCAACACGTGGGTGCGATCCACGGCCGCCTGCTTACTGCCTGGTCGGCCGCAGGCATACTCGGGCCCGTGGTGGTCAACTACATCCGCGAATACCAGATCTCGCACGGTGTCCCGCCCTATCAGGCCTATAACATCACGATGTACGTCCTGGCGGCGATGTTGCTGGGCGGCCTGGTTTGCAACCTGCTGGTGCGCCCCGTGGCGGACAAGTTCTACATGACCGAGGCGGAACTTGCCGCAGAGCGCAAGCTTGCACATGAGACGACCACGGGCACATCCACGAATGCCAGTGGCCATGATTTCTCCGGCAGCCGCCGCGGCCTCGTTGTCGCCGCTTGGGTCGCGGTCGGCATTCCCATGGCGTGGGGCATCTGGATCACCGTGACCAAGGCGGCGAAGCTGTTTTCATGAACGCGGACCGAACAGAGGAGAAGGCAAAATAGAGAAAGTCGCACTCATCACGGGCGCGAGCCGCGGCATCGGCGCCGCGACCGCGCTGCTTGCCGCGCGGCGCGGCTATGCTGTATGCGTGAACTACCACAACAACAAAGCGGCGGCGGAGAAGGTCGTCGCCGAAATCGGCAGGATCGGTGGCAAGGCCATCGCCGTGGCCGCCGATGTGTCCTCCGAGGCCGATGTGATCCGCTTGTTTAAAACCGTGGACAGCGAGCTCGGCCGCCTTGATGCGTTGGTGAACAATGCGGGCATCCTTGACCGGCAGGCGCGCCTGGAAGCCCTCGATGCGGTCCGATTGAACCGGATATTCGCCACCAACATCACCGGCAGCTTCCTGTGCGCCCGTGAGGCGGTGCTGCGCATGTCAACCAGGCATGGCGGCACCGGTGGCGCGATGGTCAATGTCTCTTCGGCTGCTTCGCGCCTCGGCTCTCCGGGCGAATACGTCGATTACGCGGCATCCAAAGGCGCGGTGGATACGATGACCATCGGTCTGGCGAAGGAGGTCGCCGAGGAGGGCATTCGCGTCAACGCCGTCCGCCCCGGTTTCATCTATACGGACATGCATGCCAGCGGTGGCGAGCCCGATCGGGTGGATCGGGTGAAGGCGTTTGTGCCAATGAAGCGCGGCGGGCATGCCAGTGAAGTTGCGCAGGCGATACTCTGGCTGCTTTCCGAGGAATCGTCTTTCACCACCGGCGCGTTTATCGATATCTCCGGCGGGCGCTAGCGCCGCCAGTGGCCCCCTGAACATGACCGGTCACGGCTGGTTTGTGCTCGCAATGACCCTGCTCCCGGCGGCGGGCTTTGCTTTCTGGATCTATGGCCAATTCCTGCGCGCCAGGCGCGAGGAAGCCGCAACCGTGCTGCGCAAGGGTGTCCTTGCGCAGGCCGAGGTCGTGGCTGTCCATGGGGAAACCGTCAGTTTTCGCTTCCTGGCGTCCGGCTGGGAGCATCCGATCACTGTCGATGGGCACGCCGAAAAGGGGCGGCGGATCGAAATTGGTGAGAAAATTCAGGTACGTTATCTGCCCGCCCATCCGCATATCTCCGTTATAGTGACAGTGGACGGCTGATTTCAGGACCGCCACGGGCGGACGCATTCCGCAACCGCACATAATTTTTCCGGGAGACGTGCATTGGCAAAAGCAAACTACGGATTCGAGAAACGCCAGCGCGAGCTGGCAAAGAAAAAAAAGCAGGAAGAAAAGCGCCTGCGCAAGGCGGCCGAAAAGGCTGAAACACCGGTTGACGGCCAACCTGTTCCGGCACCGGCCGACGCGGAACCCACTCCGGGGAGTTGATCCGGAAACCCTGAATGCGGATATGGGTGGATGCGGACGCCTGCCCAAATGTCATCAAGGACATTCTCTTCCGGGCCGCCGAACGGGCGCAGGTGACCTTGACGCTGGTTGCAAACCAGCCGGTCAGAACACCGCCCTCCCGGTTTATTCGAGCCATTCAGGTTGCCGCTGGCTTCGATGCGGCGGACGACAGGATCGTGCAACTTGTCGATCCCGGCGACCTGGTCGTGACGGCCGACATTCCGTTAGCAGCCGGCGCGATTGCCAAGGGCGCACATGCGCTGGATCCGCGCGGGGAACTTTACTCCCTGGACAACATCAACGAAAAACTGGCTATCCGCAAGTTGATGGATGAGTTGCGCAGCAGCGGCATTCAGACCGGCGGTCCCGCCACTTTCAGCGTTGCGGACCGCCAGGCTTTTGCCGGCAAGCTTGATCGCCTGTTGCCGGCGATCAAGGGCGGATAGAACGCCGGATCGTCGGGGAACAACCAATGTCTCCGGGACTTCAGCCGGGACGTTTGCTAGTGAAGGAGCGTGAAAGGCAATGAATCGATTTCTGCTGACGCTGTGTGTTTCGTCATGGCTGCTGGCCGGTGCGCAAACGGCCTGGTCCCAAGAGGCAAAACCCGTTCCGATCACGATACTCAAGGAATCCGGTCCGGTCACGTATGGGCGCTCGGCAAAGATCAAGGCCGTGGTGGACGCCATCGACCTGACGACACGCTCAATCACGGTGAAAGGACCGAAGGGCCGGCCGCTTACCATGCGGGTCGAGGACCGGGTCAGAAACCTCCCGGACATCGCCATTGGCGACGAAGTCGTGGTCCGCTACCATGAATCCGTGGGTGTCGAACTGCGCATAGCCGAGGAGGGCGAGTCGATTGCCCCGGATGAAACCGGTATGCACAGCGGGGAAGCCGGCCAGATGCCCGCCGCATCCGTGCGCAGGACTGAGATCGCCAATGTCGAGTCCACCAGCCTCCGGGGGAAATCGGCCGTGCTGAAGACGCCAGATGGCAGGTTCCTGGACCTCTACGTGCGCGACGAGGCGGTGCTTGGTTCTCTCAACCCCGGCGACAGCGTGGTCGCAACTTATACGCAAGCGACCGTGGTTTCGGTCGAAGGACCCAAGGACAAGGATGCGAAGGATGCGAAGGGCAGGAAGAAGCCGCGCAGGAAATGATCGCGCGCCGCCCTGACCCTGCCTTTACCCGGGAATGAATTTCAGCGCCACGCCGTTGTTGCAGTAGCGCAGCCCGGTCGGATCCGGGCCATCCTCGAACACGTGCCCCTGATGGCCGCCGCAGCTTGCGCAATGGTATTCGGTTCGCTCCATGAAGAGCTTGCGGTCCAGCCTGGTTTCCAGGGCGCCCGGCAAGGCGTCGAAGAAACTGGGCCAGCCGGTCTTGCTGTCGAACTTCTGGTTAGATTTAAACAGTGGCTGCCCGCATGCGGCACAGGCGAAAGTGCCTTTGCGGTTTTCCTCGTTGAGCGGGCTGGTGAAACGCCGCTCGGTGCCTTCTTCTCGCAACACTTCAAATTGCTCCGGCGTGAGTTCTTCGCGCCACGCCTGTTCCGTTTTTTCTGTTTTCACTTCTCCTCCGGGGTTACCAGGATTTCATAGTGCGACGAGCGTTGATCGAAGTTCGAGAGCAATGCCCGCGCCTTGGGCGGAATCACCGCGGTCTCGTGATCCTCTCCTGCAAACATCTTGACCGCCTGAATCGAATCGAACCACATCACGGTCACGAATTCGACTCCCTCCGGCACGTCGCGGCGCAACAGATGGATGCCGCGGTAGCCGGCCAGGGTTCGACCGGCGATGCCGGCAAAGATTTCGCCGCGCAGCAGCGTTTCATAGGCCTCGGCATTGCGACGACTGGTCCAACCATGCCAGATCCTGCTGATCATGTTGTCCTCCTGTCGCATTTTAACGCCGGTCGGTGCCCGGACAATGTCTTAGATCAAGCGCGCAATATTCGCGTATCGTTGACCAGAATGTCGCACTTCTCGCAATGAAGGCTGAATTCCCCGCCACGCAATCCGACCTGGAAAGCAATCGCAGCTTTTACGACAGCCTGTGGGCGCAATCCCGGCTGGTCGAGCCCGACCGCTTCAATACCTGGCCGCTGGTGCGCGATCTGGTCGCGCGGTCGCAGCGTCGGCTGGAGGTCGCCCCCGGGCTGCGGCCGAGGCTGCCGATCGAAGGCACGCATTTCGTTGACATCAGCGATCCTGCGCTGGCCAGATTGCGCCCCCGCGCCGCCAGTGCGACGCTTCAATCGGTGACCGCATTGTCCTTTGCCGATGCCGAATTCGACCTGGTCTGCGCTTTCGACATCGTCGAGCACGTGGACGACGAGGACGGCACGTTCGATGAACTGGACCGGGTGTGCGCGCCGGGTGGGGCGCTGCTCCTTTCGGTGCCACTGCATCCTTCGCAGTGGACGGCCTTCGATGATTTCGTCGGCCACCGGCGCCGCTATGAACCGGACCGTTTGGTGCAGATCCTGGCAAAGCGTGGATTTGCGGTCGAAAGCAGTGCCATCCACGGCATGCAGCCGGCATCGTCCTGGCTGCTTGACTTCGGGATGTGGGGTCTGGTGCATAAACGCGAGCAGGCGATGTGGCTGTACAACCGCATCCTCATGCCGCTGGGGATTTTTTTCCAGAAGAAGCTCAGCCTGCAGCAGGGGATGATCGATACCACGAACGTGGATACCGTCCTGCTCGTGTGCCGCAAGCAAGCGGACGCTGCCAGCCGAGGTTAGATCAACCCTTCCAGCAATTGCACGTCGACTACGGCGCCCGCGGCAATATTGCCCTGGTCGGTCGGCAGGATGATGAAGCAGTCGGCCTGGCTCATCGAAGACAGTATTCCCGAGCCCTGATCGCCGGTCGTGCGGACTGTCCATTGGCCGTCGGTGCCCTGGCTGAGAATGCCCCTCTGGAACTCCGTGCGGCCCGGCGACTTCTTGATTGGGGAAGTGCAGGTCACCTTCAGGGTCGGCAATGGCGCCACGCGCGTCTGTCCCTGTAGATGAAGCAGGGCGTCGCGCACGAACTGGTAGAAAGTCACCATGACGGCGACCGGGTTGCCCGGCAAGCCGAAGAATTGCGCCGTGCCGATTTTTCCGTAGGCCAGTGGCCGCCCGGGCTTCATGGCGATTTTCCAGAACAGCACCTGACCGAGCTTGTCGAGGATCTGCTTGACGTAGTCCGCCTCGCCGACCGAGACGCCGCCGCTAGTCATGACGACGTCGGCCGTTTCCGCTGCCTGGAGGAACGCCTGCTCCACGTCTTTCGGGTTGTCGCGGATGACGCCCATGTCCAGGACTTCGCAACCGAGCCGGGTCAGCATGCCGAAAAGTGTGTAGCGGTTGCTGTCGTAGATCTGCCCGGGAGCAAGGGGCTGGCCGATGGGTGCGAGTTCGTCCCCGGTGGAGAAAAAAGCCACCCGCAACTTGCGGTAAACGGAGACTTCGCCGATCCCCAGCGAAGCAGTCATGCCGATCTCGGCCGGTCGCAGCAGTTGGCCGCGCTTCAGCGCGGGTTCCCCCTTGCGCAGGTCTTCTCCGGCGCAGCGCAGGTTGGTGCCTTTCTTCGGCAAGGAAGCGACCGCGACCTGGTCGCCGGAGGCCTTGGCGCGCTCCTGTGGGACCACGCTGTCGGCGCCGGACGGAATGACTGCACCGGTCATGATGCGCACTGCCAGTCCGGCAGACAGCATCCCCGCGAATGGCTTGCCGGCGAACGAGGTTCCGATCACTTTCAGGATGGCTTCGCCCTCCGGTTTGAGGTCGTCGAATCGCACCGCATAGCCGTCCATGGCAGAGTTGTCATGCTGCGGCACATCGACCGGTGAGACCACATCTTCTGCTAGTACGCGACCCAACGCGGCACGGATGTGGAGGCGTTCGACGGCTGTGACCGGCGAAAGAAAGGCGCGGATGTGTTCGCGCGCCTTGTCGACCGGCATCGAATTGGGATCGTAGTCCGATGCCGCTGCGAGATCGTGGAGGGACTTGGGCGAATCCATGGAGGCGAAGCGGAGAGGTGTAAAGCGGGACTCTATTTGGCCTTCAGGCCGGACTTCAGCAATTCGCCGACCAGTTCATTCAAGCCGGTCTGGCGATGGTGCGCCAGTGCTTGCAGTTTCTGGACCAGTTCGGCATCGAGCTTGATCGCGAAGGGTACCAGGCCGAGTTCCTGGTCGCGCTTGCGTCGCTCGCGACGATCCAGGATCGCGACGGCGTCCTTGCCGAAACGACCTGGGATAGATGCCTTCGACATGCTGGTGTCGATTTTCTTGCCTTTTTTCTTCGCGAGTTCTGCGCGTTTCATGGATCAGCCGCCTATGTAGGACATTTCAACCTTGCGCAGCTTGGCCGTTTCTCCGGTGCGGATTTCCGAATAGCGATCAGCGCGGACCCGCCAGACCCCGGCGATGGCGTCCCCGATCTCGCCGTCGGTGGCGCCGGTGCGAATCAGGCCGCGCAAATCCGTTCCTTCGGTAGCGAACAAGCAGGTGTAGATGGAGCCCTCGGCTGAGAGCCGCAGCCGGGTACAGTCCTTGCAGAATGCCTGGGTCACGGAAGATATGAATCCGATTTCTCCGGAGCCGTCCTTGTAGCGCCAGCGTTCCGCGACTTCACCGATGTAGTTGGGATCCACGGGCTCGATGGGAAATTCGGCATTGATCGTGGCGACCAGTTCTCGCGATGGCACGACGTATTGCATCTTCCAGCCGTTGGTGTGACCGACGTCCATGAATTCAATGAAACGCAGGATGTGGCCGCTGCCTTTGAAATGGCGTGCCATGTCGAGTGCATCCTCGTCGTTGGTGCCGCGCTTGACCACCATGTTTACCTTGAGAGGTTTCAGTCCCACGCGGTCCGCTTCCTCGATGCCTTCAAGCACTTTCGCGACCGGGAAGTCGACGTCGTTCATGGACCGGAACACCGCGTCGTCGAGGGAATCCAGGCTGACGGTTACGCGCTGCAGTCCTGCATCCTTGAGTGCTTGCGCCTTCTGTTTCAGCAGCGAGGCATTGGTCGTCAGCGTGATGTCGAGATCCGGTTCCTGCGCCAGGAGCGCGATCAACTTCTCGAGCTGGCGGCGCACCAGCGGCTCGCCGCCGGTGATGCGCACTTTCTCGATACCGTGGCCGCGGAATATTTTCACAAGGCGGTGGATCTCGTCGAAGCTCAGCAGCTGGGCGCGCTCGAGGAACTGGAAGTCACGCCCGTAGACCTCCTTCGGCATGCAGTAGGTGCAGCGGAAATTGCAACGGTCGGTCACCGAGATGCGCAAATCGCGCAGAGGACGGCCGCGCGTATCCACCAGCGCGGGCGAACCGGCGTCTGCCCGTTTTAGCGCGGCAGGTTGCATATTCATGGAAATACCTTCAAACATTTGCGGCCTGGTTCCGGAGTCTGGCCCGGCCGCTTGGTGGCCCCATTATATTCCAACGTGAATAACGCCACAGAGCCTTGAACAGGTGGGTGTGCCGGGCTCAGACGTAGGCGATCATGCGGCCGCAAGTGACGATGCCAATCCAGAGCAGAAGGGATGTCAAGGCATGCAGCCGGGCGGAAACGGGTGCCGTCACGCCCAGGTCCCATTGCGCCACGGAGCGGAAGGCACCCATGTGGAAAGCCGCGGCATTGGTGCCCGCAAGCATCAGGAGCAGCAACTTCAGGACAAAGGCGCGGTTGCCGACCAGATTGCCGGCGTCCGAGGAAAACATCAGCAGGCCCGCTGGAACGATGAGGATCAGCGCCGTGGCGCCCCACGGCAGCAAATGTGCGGCCAGCATGCGTACGGGCACGCGCCTGGAAAGACCCAGCACGCGCAGGTCGAACATGATCACCGCGCCTACCAGGATGATGAAGCCAACGATGTGGACGGTCTCCACGACCGGGTACAGCCACATCGAATCCCGCATCGCCGCGGCGATGCCGCCGTGCTCGAGGGCGTCGAGCAACTGCGAACCCGGGGTCATCAGCGCAGTTCGGTGGTCTTGCCCCCGATGGTGATCCGTTCCGCCCTCATTTCGGCGGGATCGTCACGGTTCGGATAGCCCTCGACGGTGGCCTGGATGCCGGCCTTCAGGTCGGCGCTGGCGAGTCCCCGGGTGGACATCCGCGACGGGGGCGCCAGCACTGCCAGCCAGGTCTTGCCGGAAACGTCCAGTTTGATGGTGCCGTGCGGGTAGGTATAGGAGGCTTCGACAACGGTGCCACTGATCGTGACAGGCTTGTCGTTGTCGTAGCTGCTCCAGCCGTGGTGCGCGACGGCTGGCAAGGCGACAAGAGATGCAACAAACAGCGAATGCGTGATCAGTTTTTTCATCTTTCCCTCTCCAAGGCAGCGGGCAGTAATCCCGGTAACCTCAACTATAATTCCATTCCTTCCTTCTGCGGCCACATCCCCGGGTGAAAGTTTTCGGATTCGCGGCCTGGTCCGGCAGCGGCAAGACCACCATGATCGAGAACCTGCTTCCCCTGCTTGCCGGACAGGGGCTCAGGGTTTCGGTCATCAAGCACGCCCACCATGCGTTCGACGTGGACAAGCCGGGCAAGGATTCGTATCGCCACCGCGAGGCCGGCGCCGCCGAGGTGCTGGTCAGCTCCGCTGCGCGCTGGGTGCTGATGCACGAGCTGCACACGAAAGCCGAGCCGGAACTGCCCCAACTCATCGCGCGCCTGTCGCCCTGCGACCTGGTTCTGGTCGAGGGCTTCAAGCTGCAGCCGATCCCCAAGCTGGAAATCCACCGGCAGGCCACCGGATCCCCTTTGCTGCACCCCGGAGATCCCCACATTGTTGCCGTGGCGACAGACGCCAGGCTGGACACCCGTCTGCCGCAGTTCGGCCTCGGGGACTACCCGGCCATCGTCCGCTTCATGCTGGACCATCTGGGTCTTGCGCAGACAGGACGGGGTCGGGAGGCTGCAAGTAAGGGGCAAGTCGGGGATAATCCAATCCATGAAGCCTGACGATTCCCGCATTACCACCATCCAGGTCCTGTATTTCGCCCGCCTGCGCGAGGCGTTCGGGCGGGACCGGGAGCAGCTTGCCTTGCCGGAGACCGTGGCCAGCGTCGCGGCTTTGACGGCCTGGCTGAGAGCGCGCGGCGATGCCTGGGAGCGTGAGCTGGCGCCCGGCAAGCCGGTACGCATCGCGGTAAACCAGGACATGGCCGATGCCGATACGCCGGTCAAAACCGGCGATGAAGTCGCCTTCTTTCCGCCGGTGACCGGGGGCTGACATGGCGGTGCGGGTACAGACCGGGGACTTCGACATCGGCGCCGAGATCGCGGCCCTGCGAAAGGGCGATGCGCGCGTGGGCGGCGTCGCCAGTTTCATCGGCGTGGTGCGCGATCTGAACGAAGGCGATCCCGTCGCCGAGATGACGCTCGAACACTATCCGGGGATGACCGAAAGCGCCCTGGAGAAAATTGTCGTCGAGGCAAAATCCCGCTGGGACATTTACGATGCGCTCGTGATCCATCGGGTGGGAAAGCTCAAGCCCACGGACCAGATCGTGCTGGTGGTGGTGACCAGCGCGCATCGTGGCGAAGCCTTCCAGGCCTGTGAATTCCTCATGGACTACCTCAAGACCAAGGCGCCGTTCTGGAAAAAGGAACAGACGGGGCAGGGCGGCCGCTGGGTGGAAGCCCGCGCTACCGATGACGCAGCCGCCGATCGCTGGAACTGAACGCAACGCCATGGCCCAGCGTAAATCCACGAAGTCTTCGAAGCTCAAACCGCAGATCCGCATCCTGTTCCGCAAAGCCATCGCCATGGGGCCGGGCAAAGCCGATTTGCTGCGGGCGATCGCCGAAACGGGTTCTATTTCCGCGGCCGCGCGGCAGATGGAAATGTCCTACCGCAGGGCATGGCTGCTCGTCGACACCATGAACCAGTGCTTCAACTCGCCCCTGGTGGAAACCGCCACGGGTGGAAGCCGCGGCGGCGGTGCCCGCGTCACGGAGTTCGGCAAGGACGTCCTCGACCGCTACCAGCGCATGGAGTCCAGGGCCACCGCCAGTGTCTCGCGGGAGCTCGAAGAATTCTCCGGACTGATGGCGGATCGTCGTACCTGACACGTTCCCGGCGCCAGGCCGGTTCAGTGTCAAATTTTCCATTGCATGAAAAAGTCCCGGGGCAAGGCTTGACATTATCGCTATATCCATAAGAATATATCGATGGCGGATCATTCGCATGACCGGAAAACGAGCCGGTCATGCAAAGAAACCTCCTTTCGAGCTTGACGCGGCAACCTCGCCCGGTTGCCGCTTTTTTGTCCCCCAATGCGTGAAGCGGACCGCCGCACCTTGATGCCTTGACTGGAAGGAGATCCGGCCTTAGGCTCCGTTATATCAATTTATATACGACGATCCCCGGGGCTCGCAAAAGAACCTTCAGGGGATACCCGCACCGATGCCGACATCCCAGGAAGTCCTGGTCCCGCTGCTGCTCACGCTCAAGGTGGCAGGCTGGGCAACTTTGCTTGCGACCATTGCAGGGGTGCTGATCGCCTACGCTCTCGCGCGGCTGCGCTTTCCGGGCAAGGATGTGCTCGATGCCATGATGACACTGCCCATGGTCATGCCGCCCACGGTGCTCGGTTACTACCTTCTGGTCCTCCTGGGACGGCGCGGCCCGATCGGCGCCTGGCTGGAATCGAACTTCGGGATCACGCTGGTCTTTACCTGGCAGGGCGCCGTCATTGCCGCCGCGGTCGTGGCGTTGCCTCTGGTCTACAAGGCCGCGCGCGCTGCTTTCGAAAGCGTCGAACGCCAATTCGAGCAGGCTGCGAGGGTCCTGGGCAAATCGGAAACCTCGGTGTTCCTCCAGGTTACGCTGCCACTTGCCTGGCGCGGGATACTGGCAGGTGCGATGCTCGCGTTCGCCCGCGCAATGGGGGAATTCGGCGCAACGCTGATGATCGCGGGCAGCCTCCCGGGGCGCACCCAGACGCTTTCCATCGCCGTTTATGAGGCGGTCCAGGCGGGCAAGGATGACGTTGCGAATTTCCTGGTGATCGTGACCTCGGTCGTATGCATTGCAATCCTGTTGGCCTCGGGCCGCCTGCTGCGGCCTGCCGGGGCAGCCTGACCGCCATGCGCATCGAGGTCGACATCCGCAAGACCCTGCGCTCGAACGGACGCGAGTTTTCCCTGGATGCCAGGTTCACCTGCGAGGACGACCGCAGTGTGGTGTTCGGGCCTTCAGGGGCGGGAAAGAGCATCACGCTGCGCGCAATCGCCGGACTGGAAACGCCGGACAGTGGACGCATCGCAGTGGCGGGAAAAGTCCTGTTCGATTCCTCGACCGGCATCAACATTCCCGCGCGCGCGCGCTCCGTTGCCTACCTGTTCCAGGACTACGCGCTGTTTCCACATCTGACCGTCGTGCAGAACATCGGCTTCAGCCTGAAGCACTGGTGGCAGCGCGGATTGTCCATTGACGTCATGCGACGGGTCGACGAACTACTCGAACTGTTCGAACTGCGGGGTCTCGGTCGTGCTTATCCCTGGGAACTCTCCGGCGGCCAGCGCCAGCGGGTTGCGCTGGCGCGCGCGCTCATCCGGCACCCGGACGTGCTGCTGCTGGACGAGCCCTTCGCGGCGCTCGATCCGCTGCTGCGCGAAAGGATGCGCGGAGAATTACTGAAAACCCGCGCGCTGTTCAATGTACCCATGCTGGTGATCACACACGATCCGGACGACGTTGCCGTGCTGGCGGAAACCCTGGTCATCCTCGATCAAGGCAAGGTCGGCCAGGCCGTTGACCTGAAGTCGGCGCCTTACCGCGATGAGGAGGGTGGCGTGAACGATCGCGCCGTCCGCGCCTTGCTGACGAGAGAGTCGGCTATCGAAGGACAAGTCCCTCGGCCATCCATTCGCGCGGTTAAATGAATGCGACGGTTTTTTTATCTGCCGTTATATATAAATGGATATTACGAATAGGGGGCGTGAAGTGAAGCGAACATTCAAGCGAGCCTGTCAGGGGTTGCCTTTGCTGGTCGCCGCGGCATTTGGGAATCCCGCAATCGGGTGGGCCCAGGCGGATTCGGACGAGAGGATCCGCCAACTCGAAGAGGGTATTCGCAAGCTCACGCGCGAACTCGACGAGGTCAAGGGCCAAGTGCAGGACACGAAGGACAAGGTTGCACAGACCGAGCAGCGCATAGAGCAGCAAGGCGTGCAGGCCCGCTTCACCGAGGGCGTGACGTTCGAGGATCCGCGCGGAAACTGGGCGGTGCGCGTGAGCGGCCGGGCCCAGCTCGACTTACGCCATTACGAGCAGGACAACGTCCTCGCAGACACATTCGGCATGCGCCGCATCCGCCTCGGCGCCGGGGTTCAGTTGTACAGGGACTACACGGTTTACGTCGAAGGCGATTTCGCGTCCGGTGATCCTGCCGGCACGAGCCAGCAGCAGATGCGGGCGACACTGGCCTACATCGACATCAACTGGTGGAAAGCGGCGCGCATTCGCCTGGGACAGTTCAAGCCCCAGATCGGCCTGGAGCAGACGCTGCTCGACCTGCAGAGCGACTACATGGAGCGCGGCCTGCAGCAGAACATCCTCGACGGCAACGGCATCAATTACGACCGCGGGATCATGGTATCCGGCGCGCCCGTGCCGGGAACGTGGTATGCGGTGATGGTTTCCAACGGGACCGGCCAGAACCTGGAGGAAAAGCAGGGCAACGTGCAGGAGGCCAATTCCGACAGCAAGGATGTCACCGTGCGCGGCGTGCTGGATTTCGCCAGGATCCTTTCCGTGGACGACGCGATTTTGCACATCGGTGCCGGTTACAAACGGGGCGAGCAGGCCAACAGCTCCACGAGCCCGTTCTCCGCTCCCGTCGCTCGCACGGAGGCCCGGGGCATCACGTTTTTCAACCCGGCCGCATTCAACGCTGCCGGCCGCAGCGTGAGCAATATCGACCGCGGCATTGCCGCTGCCGAATTGCTGATGGCTTACAAGTCGGTGAAATTGCAGGGCGAATACTGGCTGGCCGAATACGAAGGAACCCGCTATGTGCCGGGACCGGTCGTCCAATTCTCTCCGCAGATCAAGGCCGGATACCTGTCTGCCATGTGGCTGATCACAGGCGAGAACTATTCGGATGCTTACCGCGATTCGATTCCGCAGAAGATCAAGCCGCACAACAAGTTCGGCTGGGGCGAGGGCAATGGCTGGGGCGCGTGGGAAGTCGGCCTGCGCTACAGCTTCTTCGATGCTTCCGATTTCAATTCCACCAATGGGGTGAGCACGGGACAGCTCGGGGCAGGATCGGCGACGGTAACGCCGGCCGTCACCACGTCGACCAACAAGGCCACGGCTTATACCGCCCAGCTGAAGTGGATCCACAACGTCTACACGCGGGCGCTGCTCGATTACGTGCGCACCGAGTTCGACACGCCGGTCGTCGCCAACGGCCAGAGCCTCGATTGTGAGGATTCCGTCATGATGCGCTTGCAGGTCGATTTCTGACCAGCGTGATTCCAAATGAAAGCCATGAAAAAATCGTTTGTATCCCTGATTGCCGTTGCCGCCCTCTGCTGCGCAGGCGCGGCCGCCGCCGCGGACCTTGTTGTTTCCGCCGCCGCCAGCCTGACTAATGCCTTCACCGAAATCGGCAAGGAGTATGAAAAGGCAAAACCCGGCACGAAAGTGTTGTTCAACTTCGCGGCATCGGGCCAGCTTCTACAGCAGATAAGCCGCGGCGCGCCCGTGGACGTCTTTGCCTCGGCCGACCAGGAGACCATGGACAAGGCTGAAAAGCAGAACCTGATCGTGCGCGGCACCCGGCGGGATTTCGTCCGCAACAAGCTGGTGGTGGTCGTGCCGGCCGATTCGCAACTGGGCCTGAAATCGCTCGACGGACTCAAGGAGGCCGAAGTGAAGCGGGTCGCGCTGGCGAATCCCGAGAGCGTGCCGGTCGGACGCTACTCCAAGCAGGCACTCGAAGCGGCCAGCCTCTGGGATGCGCTGAAGGACAAAACCATCAGCACCAT
>JBKJUC010000165.1:0-19265 GCA_046590325.1 Burkholderiales bacterium
AACGACTGGAACGGCTTCGGCCTCGCCGTACCACTCAGCAGCGGGGTATGGCTCAACGCCGTCTACGCCAAGCCCGTGCTGGTGCCCGGGTCGACCTATCAGACTTTCATTTCGCTCGGCATCGCCGCGCTGGCGATCTCGTTCATCGCCATTCTCATGGCCCGGTGGATCGCCCGGCCGCTGAAGGACATTGCGGTCGCCGCCGAGCGGGTGGGGCTCGGCGAAGAAGTCGCACCAATCCCCGAATGCGGCCCCGGCGACGTGCGCGGCACGGCGGAAGCGTTTAACCGCATGCAGACCCGGTTGCGGCGTTTCATCGAAGACCGCACGCGCATGCTCGCCGCCATCGGCCATGACCTGAGGACACCGATCACCTCGATGCGCCTGCGCGCTGAGTTCATCAGCGACGAAGACACGAAGAGAAAGATGATCGCGACTCTGGACGAGATGCAGACCATGACCGAAGCCACGTTGGCCTTTGCGCGTGATGACGCCGCGCGCGAGGAGACGCGCAACGTGGACCTGTCGGCGCTGCTGGAGAGCCTGTGCGCCGACCTCGCCGACATGGGCTGGGACGTGACCTTCAAGAACGGCGAGAAGATCCCCTACCGTTGCCGGCCCGACTCCCTGCGTCGCGCGGTGCGCAACCTGGTCGAGAACGCCGTACGCTACGGCGATCGGGCGCGGGTAACGCTGGCCACGAAAAACGACACCATCGAGATTACGGTCGAGGACGATGGCAACGGCATTCCCGAGCAGGAATTCGAACGCGTGTTCCAGCCTTTCGTCCGGCTGGAGGACTCCCGCAACCGCGAAACCGGCGGCGTCGGCCTCGGCCTTTCCATCGCCCGCAGCATCGTCCGCGCCCATGGCGGGGATATCGCGCTGTTCAATGGCAGCGGATTGCATGCCGTCATCACGCTGCCACGAAGTGGCGCGTAATTCTCTTTCCTCTTTTACCTTTTGTCTCTTCTCTCAGTTCTGCGGCAACTGATACTGCTTCGCAAGCCCCTCGAACTCCCGTACTGATCCCGCCGCGTCAAAACTTTCCCCCAACTCTTCCGCGAGAATTGCCGCGACGTCTTGCACAAGCGAGGCAGCCAGCGCTGCGTCAAGGAACAGCAGCCTCGACCGGCGGGCGAGGACGTCTTCAACGGAGCGGGCGAATTCGTGACGCGCGGCGAAGCGGACCATGGCCTCGGTGAAACCAGGTGCAAGTTCGCGGGCGGCGCCGGGCAAGGCGCCAACCGTGGACGCGTCGGACCCATAGAGATGAAGGCCGGGCGGCGCTGAAACAGGAACGACGGAGGTTTCCGGTGCGCCGACTAGCCGCAGGTGCGTGGTCGCGCCTGGGTCGCGCCGCGGCAGGAACTTGCGCGCGAAGCATTCCTCGAGGACGTCTTCCGCCATCGCCCTATAGGTCGTCCATTTGCCGCCGGTCACGGTCACCAGGCCCGACTTCGAAATGACCACCGTGTGTTCGCGCGAGATCGCCTTGGTTTTGCCGCCATGGGATTCGACGGGCCTGACCAAAGGGCGTAACCCAACCCAGATCGAACGTACATCTTTCCGGGTCGGCGCCTTTGACAGGTAACGCGCGGATTCGCGCAGGATGAAATCGATTTCCTGCTCGAAGGCCCGGGGTTCGTAAACCAGATCCTGGCGCGGGGTGTCGGTCGTGCCGAGCAATGTCTTGCCCAGCCACGGAATGGCGAAGAGCACCCTGCCGTCGGCGGTATTGGGCAACAGCAGCGCATGGTCGGTCGGCAGAAACTCGCGGCCCACCACCAGATGAACGCCCTGGCTCGGCGCCACCATCTGCGCACCGCCGGGGCTGTCCATCTCGCGGATGTGGTCGACCCAGACCCCGGTCGCGTTGATCACGCAACGGCTGCGCAACTCGAGCCGCCTGGACGTCTCGGCGTCTTCCACGACCACGCCGGACACCTGGCCGGCACCCCGCAGCAGCTCGACCGCCTTGCAGTAGTTGACGACGCAGGCGCCTCGCTCGTTGGCCGTTCGCGCCAGCGCGATCGCCAGCCGCGCATCGTCGAACTGGCCATCCCAATACTTCACGCCGCCGCGAAGGCCGGTCTGCCTGGCGGTCGGCGACAGCCTCAGGGTTTTGTCGCGACTCAGGAATTGGGTCTTGCCGAGGCCCGCTCGTCCTGCGAGAAGGTCGTAGAGGACAAGGCCGGCGCCGTAGAACGCCTTCTCCCACCAGCGATACGCCGGCATCACGAAGGGCAGCGGCTGGGCGAGGTGCGGAGCATTGGCCAGCAGCGCCGCGCGTTCGCGCAACGCTTCGCGCACCAGCGCGACATTTCCCTGGGCCAGGTAGCGCACGCCGCCGTGCACCAGCTTGGTGGTTCGCGATGAAGTGCCTTTGGCGAAGTCGTTCGCCTCCACCAGCGCAACCGAGAAGCCGCGGACCGCCGCGTCGAGCGCCACGCCCAGGCCGGTCGCACCTCCGCCGATGACGATCACGTCCCAGTGGGGTTGTGAGGCAAGGCGGTCGAGCAGGGATTGGCGGGACATGGGTGAGGCGTGAAGGGTGAAGGGTGAAGGGCTAAAAAGTCTAGCCGCCCGGCGTCGTGTTGTCTCTAAGGCTCTTGTACTTCCCTTGTCCCTTGGCGGTTACTCAGCCCTCAGCACCCAGTACTCAGCACTCGCCGTTCGTCCTGCATAATGCCGCCACAACACTCGTCGCGGGCAGCCTGCCGCACTGCGACATGCCCGGAGGAGAACGAATGGATGCCCGCTTTACGCCGGAATTCCAGCGCCGCACGATCCTGAAGATTTCCTGGCGGCTGCTGCCGCTGGTGGTCGCTGCGTATCTGGTCGCCTACATCGACCGCACCAACGTCGCCTTTGCCGCGCTGACCATGAACGAGGATCTCGGCATCAGTTCGTACATGTACGGACTCGGAGCGGGGATCTTTTTCATCGGCTACGCGCTGTTCGAAGTGCCGAGCAACATCGTCCTGGAGAAGGTCGGCGCGCGGCTCTGGATCGCGCGCATCATGATCACCTGGGGCATCATCTCCGGCCTGATGGCCGCGGCCACGGGCCCCATCAGCTTTCTGGTGCTGCGTTTCCTGCTTGGCGTTGCCGAGGCAGGCTTCTTTCCCGGCATGATCCTTTACTTCACGTACTGGTTTCCGGCGCAATACCGGGCACGCGTCATCTCCACCCTGTTCATCGCCGTGCCGGTGGGCAATGCACTGGCGTCCGCGGTGTCCGGCGCAATCCTCGGCATGGAAGGCATCTGGGGATTGCACGGCTGGCAGTGGCTGTTCATCATCGAAGCGCTCCCGGCGATCGTGCTGGCCTTTGTCGTATTCGCGCGGATGACGGACCGGCCCGCCGCCGCCAACTGGCTGGCGGCAGACGAGAAGGAATGGCTGGAAACCGAACTGCGCGCCGAGCGCAGCCGGATCGAGAAGGCCGGTCACCTCAGCCTGCTGCGCGCGCTCCTGGACAAACGCGTCCTGACGCTTTCAATGATCTACTTCACCAGCGTCATCGCCAGCTACGGCATCACTTTTTTCCTGCCGCAGATCGTGAAGGGTTACGGTCACTCCAACTTCGTCACCGGTCTGCTCACCGCGATCCCGTATGTAGTGGGCGTGATCGGCCTGATCCTGTGGGGCCACTCTTCGGATCGGCACAAGGAACGGCGCTGGCATCTCATCGCTGCCTCCACCGTTGCAGCACTGGGACTCGCCGGCGTTGGCCTGTTCACGGGCTCCTACTGGGCCCTGGTCGCCATGTCGGTTGCCGCTGTCGGGATTTACGGCTCGCGGCCTTCCTTCTGGCCGATGCCGTCGCTGTTCCTGACCGGCGCGGCCGCCGCCGGCGGAATTGCGCTGATCAATTCGATCGGCAACCTCGGCGGTTACGTCGGTCCGTTCCTGGTCGGCTGGATCCGGCAGAGCACCGGCAGTTTCGAGATGGCGTTGTATTTCCTGGCTGCCTGCGCATTCTCATCCGCGGTGATCACTTACCTCGCGACGACGGCAACCGACGCCAAAGGTGAGAAGGGGAGGAGAGACGAACGAGCTGGAGTGAGGATTGAGGAATGAGGATTGCGTCGGTGCTCTAACGCTCTTGACCCGATCCCCAATCCCCGATCCTCAATCCCTATCCGTACGCCGAATGACGATTCAAGGAGGATAAAAAACCATGTGCCCACTCTGTTCATTGAACCGGCGCCTGTTCCTGCGCAAGTTCGGCATTGGTGCCGCGGCGTTCGCGGGCACGGCTGTGCTTGGAAGTGTGGGTTCGTTGCTCGGGCCTGGCACTGCGCAGGCGGCGGATCCCGCGATCCTTGGCAGCGGTGATCATCGCTACAAAGTTGCGGAAGGCTGGGGCGAATTGCCGCCCGGCATCAACTACGGCGATTGCGCGGGGGTGGTGGTCGACAAGAAGGACAACGTCTACGTCTTTGCGCGCGGCGCGCATCCGGTGATCGTGTTCGACCGCAACGGCAGGTTCCTGCGATCCTGGGGGCAGGACGTTGGCTTCACCAATCCTCATGGCGCGTCCATCGGACCCGACGAGCTGATCTACCTCACCGACGACCACGGCCACGCGGTGCGCAAATTCACGCTGGATGGCAAGCTGGTGCAGACTATCGGCACGCCCAAGGTGCCCGCGGCTCGCTTCAGCGGCGAGCCGTTCAACCGTTGCACCCACACTGCGCTCTCGCCGCAAGGCGACCTCTACGTTTCCGACGGCTACCAGAACGCGCGCGTGCACAAGTTTTCGCCCGACGGGAAGCTGCTGTTGTCGTGGGGGGAGATCGGCACGGCCCCGGGGCAGTTCAACCTGGTCCACAACGTCGCCTGCGATGACGAGGGCTGGGTCTACGTCGTCGATCGCGAGAACCATCGCGTGCAGGTGTTCGACGGCAAGGGAAAGTATCAGGCGCAGTGGAACAACCTGATGCGCCCCTGTGGCCTGTTCGTCGCTCGCGGCGCGAACCCGCTCGCCTTCATCGGTGAACTCGGACCCGAAACCGTCGCCACCTTGACGAAGGACGTGCCCAACCTCGGTCCGCGCGTATCGGTCGTATCGAACAAGGGAGAAGTGCTGGCTTACCTAGGCACGCAGCCCATCGGCGAAGGCGTCGGCCAGTTCATCGCCCCTCACGGCATCGCCGTCGATTCACATGGCGACATTTACGTGGCCGAGGTCTCGAATATCTACTGGTCGATTCTGTACGGCAAGAAGGCAGATCGCGAACTGCGGAGCTTTCAGAAGCTGGTACACGTCGCGTAGCTCCGGGGATTGGGGATACGGGATTGAGGATTGAGTTGAAGCGGTAGCGCATCTACCCACTCCCCAATCCTCATTCTCCAATCCCGCCGTTACTTCATTCTGCTGCTGGCATTCTGGGCGCGGATCGACTTGCGGCGCACGTCGCGGGCTTTCTTGTTGCGGGCGACTTCGGCGGGGGTAAATCGGACCATCGGTGGTACAGTCGGTGCCTTTGCTGCTTTAGCTTCTGCCATAGCGGGTCTCCTGAATAGGGCCACGACTATACAGGGGAAGGTCGGGCGGCGGGCGAAGGTTAGCGGTTTCTCCTCCGGGGATACCGGACTGCGTCCATAAAATGTAAAAGCAGGGGGCTGTCCACCATCCTCCGCTCCAGGCGTTACCGCCCGGACTGAATACGCATCTGCCGAAACTCTTACCTTTAACCTTTCAACTTTCGTCCGTCCTCATGTCATTTCTTCTCGGGCTATTCCTGGTCTGCACCTGCGTTCTGATGCACTACGAGACCCTGCGGCTGCTGAACGACCGCATGTCGCAGCTCAAAGTTATTCCGACGCGGGCAAAGGTCCTGGTCGCGATGGTCGGGGCATTGTGCAGCCATCTGCTCCAGATCGCGGTCTTCGCTCTGGCTTACTGGCTGCTCAGGGACAAATTGGGGATTGGCGGCTTCGGCGGGGCGTTCGAGGATTCGTTTTCGACCTTCCTGTATTTCTCCAGCGAGACCTATACGACCCTGGGTTTCGGGGACATTTACCCGACCGGGTCGCTGCGGCTGATCTGCGGAGTGGAGTCGCTGGTTGGCCTGCTCATGGTCAGCTGGACGGCGTCGTTCACGTATCTGGAAATGCGCCGATACTGGTAAGAGCAAAACCTGTGCACCGCTAAAGGATCGCGGTCGACTGCCCTGCCGTCCTTGCCGCTTCCGCTTTGCTTCTCACCCATTGCTCAGTCCGGATTGCCTCGGTGTGCTGGACAAACACACTCCCAGGTTCCAGAATGGCGTCCGCCTTGGGAGGGGCAATGCGATGATGCGGGCAACGGACGCAGACGATCCGTCACGCGCCTGTTCTCGCTTCGCCTCCCACTAGTTACCCAAAAACGAGAGTTACCGAAAAACCCGGTTACCGAAGAACGCGCCACCCCGCTCCACGGGAGAAGCGTCAAACTCATCACTGGAGAGATTACAACGATGCAGGCCAAGTCCGAGCTTGCCCTCCGCTGCACCTGTCTGTTGATATTGTTTCTGGCCCAACCGCTGGCCGGACAAGCACAACAAGCAGCGCCGTCCGCAGCCGAAGCAACCCTGAAGAAGCCCACTGACTTCCGTTCGCGGGCGGAGGTGCGCAACGAGTACCAGAGCCTCGAAGGCGACGGTTACCGGAACAGCGTCACCCCTCGCTTCGAATACGCCGTAAAGCCCAGTGTCGCTCTTCGGCTTGAATTGCCCTACGTGACTTACGACCCGGGCGGCGGCGGGGAGCGCGTCAGCGGCCAGGGCGACTTGCTTGCCCGCGGCGCCTGGCGCGCGATCCAGCGCGAGGGGTTCGCATTGATCGTCGCCACCGACGTAATTTTCGATACGGCGGACGATGACCGGCTCGGGTTCGGCAAGACCGTCGTTGCGCCGCACATGTACGCCGCCATCGACCTGCCGGGATACGACTCGGTGTTCTTCCCCAACATCCAGCACTATGTTTCGGTGGCCGGCGACCACACTCGCGGGGACGTCAACGTCACCACGCTCAAGCCCAACCTGCTCACCCGCTGGCCCAACAAGATCTACACCTTCCTGGAACCGCAGTTCAGCATCGACTGGGAACGCGATGCCAAGACCGGCCTGACCGTCGAACTGGAAATCGGCAAAATCCTGAGCAGGAACATCGCCGCCTGGGTCCGGCCGGGCATCGGCGCGATCAACAAGTATGAGTTGCCGATCATCTACGAGTGGAATCTCGAGGTGGGGATGCGGTACATCTTTTAGGAACACTGTGTTGAGTGCTGCCCGACTTCGCTGGATTCCGGGCGGCGACCATCACGTAGACTGCGTGCTGGGAAAAAGCAAGTCCGAGACCTGCCCGCCTGTCCTCACCCTCCCGAGGGGTACGCGGTTCTCAACACCGCTCCCAGCGCCTTCGGTACCGACTACTCCGCCTGCTTTTGCTTCACCAGCGAGATCGCCTCGCTGCCGCTCAGCATGAAAGACGTCGCGCCGAGGGCGAAACCGCGACCCAGAATAGTGCCGATCTGCCTGCGAAGAAGGTCCTTGGCCGGCGACTTGATCATGACCGAGTACATCGGCGGCTTGCCGTTGAGGGGAATGACGTCCACGCGAAACGGCAGCTTCGTCGTATCGCCGGCAACGGTGGCGATGTTGGCAAGACAATTCAGGAGTTCCGACTGCGTGGGATAGGCTGTCATGGACCGGGATTCAGCTTGAGGTGAAACAGACGGGCGCTGGCAGCTTTTACAAGCGCGGACCAGATGACCGTGACGGAGATTGATTAGCCCACAGGCTACTACAAAACCAGTTCTGAGGTACGAGGGCCGGGGTTCGAGTAAGGACCCATCCAAAGATGGATCCTTCCTTCAGCTCGTGTAGGTACATCGACACCGGATCGGAGAGCTTCATCTTGCCCCTTTGGGTGATGCGGCGCATCAACGCTAACGGCGGGGCGATCCGCGCCCACAAGGCGCTTTCGCCCTTTCTCCCGGCGGCGTAGCATGCGCGCAGCGGGCACCGGAACGATCCGGCCGAAGACCCGCTGCCGCGCGACGCGGATTCACCCCGCGCCGATCGCCCCAAGGAGAACCACGCATGGCCGTCACCGTCTCACAGGAGTTCGAGGAAGCCACCTTCCACAAGGTCGCCTGGCGCCTCATCCCCTTTTTGTTCCTGTGCTACATCGTCGCCTTCCTGGATCGCGTCAACGTGGGGTTCGCCAAGCTGCAGATGGCGGGAGACCTCCACTACAGCGATGCCGTCTACGGATTCGGGGCGGGCATCTTCTTCATCGGTTACTTCCTCTTCGAGGTGCCCAGCAACGTGATCCTGGAGCGAGTTGGCGCGCGCGTATGGATCGCGCGCATCATGGTCACCTGGGGCATCATTTCCTCGGCCTTCCTGTTCACGGGCGACATGCACTGGGGCGCTGTCGCGACCGCGTTTGGCGCCACCGACGCGGAGTTCAGCTTTTATTTCCTGCGATTCTGGCTGGGCGTTGCCGAAGCGGGTTTCTTCCCGGGCATCATCCTGTACCTGACCTACTGGTTCCCCGGCGCGCGCCGCGCGAAGATGGTGGCCTTGTTCATGACGGCGATCGGGGTGTCGAATGTCATCGGTTCGCCGGTGTCCGGCGCAATCATGCAGTACATGGACGATGCCTTCGGCTGGCGCGGCTGGCAGTGGCTGTTCCTGCTTGAGGGCATTCCGTCCGTGATCATCGGCTTCCTCGTGCTCGTGGTGCTGCCCAACGGGCCAAAATCCGCGAAGTGGCTGACGACGGAGGAACGGGACCTTGTCGTGACGCGCATCGAGGAGGACGACGCCGACAAGAAGCATCTCGCCAACGGGCATAGTTTCGCCCATGCGTTCAAGGACGGCCGCGTCTGGGCGCTGTGCGCCGTCTATTTCTGCGGTGCCGTCTCCTTCTATGCGGTCAGCTTCTGGATGCCGACCATCGTCCAGGAACTGGGCATCGACAAACATGATTACCTCAAGGTCGGGCTGCTCACCATGATCCCCTGGACCGGCAGCATCATCGCGATGATCCCCTGGACCGGCAGCATCATCGCGATGATCTATTGGGGTGCGCACTCGGATCGCACCAAGGAACGCCGCTGGCATTGCGCCTCGGGCTTCCTGGTCACGATGGCCGGACTGCTGCTGCTTGCGCTGATGCCGCACTGGCCGATCATGTCGATGTTCGCGCTGACCCTGGTCACCATCGGATGGGGTGCCTACGTGTGCACGTTCTGGTCACTGCCGACCGCGTTCCTGACCGGGACGGCGGCGGCTGCCGGCATTGCCTTGATCAACTCGGTCGGCAACCTCGGCGGGTATTTTGGTCCCGACATGATCGGCCGCATTCGAACGGCAACCGGCGGCGCCTCGGAAGCGGCGTTCTTTACGCTGGCAGCGGTCGCGCTGGTGGGCGCGCTGATCGTTCTGTTCCTGCCGCGGACCAACCGCAAATCCTCGTCCTGACGGACGAGGCTTTCAGTTTCGCTGCGAAACGGCGCCCAATCGCGCCGTTTTCTTTTCAGCGGGTCGTGGCCAGGTCGAAATCGTTGATCTGCTTTTCCTTCTCGACCTGAACCTGCTCGAAAGGCGCGAAGGCGTCGCCGATGCCAGATTCCAGGACATGCCGCGCGCCCTTCAATTTCGCTGCGCTTTTCTCCTGCACCCAGACGACGAAGCGATAGTGTTGCCCGTTCCAGCGGCCGATGGTGCTGGTGTTGCCAAGGTAGCCGCGGTAGTACGCCCCCGCGATCAGCCCGACCGGCTTGAGCGACTGTTGCTCCAGCCGCACCTGCTGCGTTGCGCTGATATCGGGCACCGCGTCGTCCAGCACGATGTCGAGTTGCGTTATTCCGAGGTCAGCCATGATGTGCCTCCTTTTCGCCATTGCACGGTGCAGCCAAGAAGTTTCATTTAACTCCCGGCCCAGGGGCAGCACCAGCAGCATCCGCCGAGTGGCGAAAATCGGAGGACGAACGGCATGCGAAATGCATTGCCGCGGCGCGGCGATGGCGCATTGAGCGCGCTTCCGTCGCCAATTGGCGACGGCCCTCGCGGCCTAAGAAACCGGATGCGATCAGCGCAGCGACCGGCAAAATCTCATGGGGTCAGGTATTTTTTGTGGATCGGATATGGGACGAAAACTCGACGCAAGAAACAAGACCCGACCCCTATTCTGCTACGACCCCTATTCTGCTATTCTGGAAGCAGGGACTGAACGCCGCACAAACTCGCGACCGGCAAGGCGCCATGCCGTGAAGGCGCGTCCTACTTTGCCAGTTGCACCAGCACGCGCCGGTTCTTCTGCTTGTCCGCCGCGGTTTTCTCGGGCGAGACGAGCGGTTTCGAAGACCCCGCTCCACGGGGCACACACGGCAGTTTCATGCCTTTGGCTTTGAGCGCGGCGCAGACCGTCTGCGCCCGCGCTAGGGACAGTTTCTGATTCGCCGCAGCCGTCCCGTCCGCGTCGGTATGGCCTTGGGCACTCACCTGAAGGTTGGGTGATGCGGACAGAGGCTGGGAATAGTTGCTGATGACTTTAAGCAGCCCGGTGATGCGTTTCTCGTTTCCGGTGGCAAATTCCGCCTTGCCCGTCTTGAACTCGAACTGCCCGTCCCGGTGCTGCTGTTCGGCCAACGACTTATTGACCTTCTCCAGCAGCGAGCCTTTGCCCAGGCCGCCGAGATCAGGAACCTTGGGCAGGTCAATCGCCTGGGCTGGGGTGCAAACCACCATAAAAAAAACGATCAGGGCAAGAATGAATCGCATGAAGGCTTACCTCATTAATCTAAAGGATGCAGCATACCCAAATGAAAGGCCTCGCGCGGCGCGCGGCGCCTTCGACTCTGGCCCTGATCCGCGCAACAGGCGTAGCATATGAGTGACCAGAGGTCACTATGGATACGCAGAAGTTTGATGAATTGCGCCAGCAAATGGTGATGGAAATCTCCGCCATCACCGCGCTGGTTGGTCACCGCATCGGCAAATACAACATCGATCCCGCCGTATTGGAAATCATGGGCAAGGTGGCCCGGCACGAGTTCGTGCCGGTCGAAATCCAGCCCTATGCTTACATGGATCGCCCGCTGCCGATCGGCTACGACAAGACCATCTCCCAGCCCTTCATCGTCGCGCTGATGACCGACCTGTTGCAGGTCGGCCCTGAACACACGGTCCTCGAGATCGGCACCGGGATGGGTTACCAGTCGGCGGTGCTCGCCGCCCTGGCGCGCAAGGTGTACAGCATCGAGATCATCGAGCCATTGGCGCAACAGGCGATGAAGCGCATCGCGGCCGCCGGCTTCCGGAACGTGGAAGTCCGGATCGGCAATGGCTACAACGGCTGGCCCGAGCGCGCGCCCTTCGACCGCATCATCGCCACGGCGGCGCCAGACCTGATCCCCGCATCGCTGCTCAACCAGCTCAAGCCCGGCGGCCGAATGGTTGTCCCCGCCGGCCTGGCCGACAGCCAGCAACTGATCCTGGTCGAGAAAAGCGCCGCCGATGGGAAGATCTCGACCAGAGAAATTATTCCGGTCAGGTTCTCGGAACTTGAGGGCGCAAGTGAGGGCTGACGAGTGACGGGGTTCTGCCCGCGTGAAAAAAACGCGGCGGGCTCCCAAAGCGCCCGCCGCCAGGTGGAAACTCCCCGTCGATGACGGGAGGAGAGAGTTTCCCTGAATCAGCAGCCGGCCGGACCGCCGGCGTTCGCCGCGCTGTTCAGATCTTCCTGCACGACGCTTCCACGACCCGCTTGACGTTGCCGCTGTCCTTGACGTCAACCGCGAACGTGCGCGCCTTTGCGCCTTTCTGGTTGATCACGATGTTGACGCCGTCGTTCTCCCAGACCCAGGTGTTGTCCTGCCAGCCGGCCGAACTCGCTGCATTGCGTTCACCCGAGTTGTCCACGCCATTGCGCACCCAGCGATTCGCTTGTGCGTCGTAAGACATGATGAACACCGCCTTCCAGGCATTGGGATGATCGGAACTCGCTACTTCGGCGTACTTCTCGACGTAAGTGTGGCCGTCGAATTCCACCGAGTTTTCAATCGTGGCCTTGAAGGCCTTTCCGGAGCCCAGTTCCTTCGCGTCGCAACTCCATTTTCCAAGCCCCCCTTTGTAAACCTCCAGTTCCTTGATTGGTGCGGCATTGCCAGCGGCGGCGACTCCACCCAGAACAATCGACGCGACGAAGCCAAAAGCATGAGCAGCTTTCATTTCAATCCCCCGTAGTCTGAAAGTTTATGAAAACGCCTCCCGGAGAATTCCGGGATGGCAGCCTGCAATGCACAAGCGATCGCAGTGGGTACAGCTTGAGAGGAGACCGCAAGTTGCCAGTCACCCGAACAGGTGAACGCCGGGGCCAGCTTTTGCGGCGCAACAGGAGGCGATTGGCTCCTTTCTGCAACCGCGCGATTCCACAAGCCGCCATCTGCGAACCGCCTGGACTGCCGATGGCATGAAGAAGGATCATGCTGCTCATGCACAGCATTGTCCGGGTCGGGGGCTTACGGATTCCTTACAGACTGAAAAAACAAGCCTGGCTCCCGCCGGCAGCCTGCCAGACTCTTTCATGGGGCCGCGGCAATTGCGAATCAGGCGGGATTGCGCCGATCCACAAAAGAAAAACGGGCGCCGACCAGCGCCCGTTTCCTGTCGTAGCCAGACTGGATCTGATCCTGTTTATGGAAATCCCGCCGTCGACAAGCAAGGCGCTGCCCACGGTGAAAGTTGAAGCATCCGACGCCAGGTACAGCACCACCTGCACGATTTCTTCCGGAGCCGAGACCGGCTTCATCCGGTGAAATCCGGAGATGAACGCTTCCGTCTCCGGAGTGATGGCCAACCGGATGGGGCGGCCTCAGACAGGCACTACTGCGTCTCGAGCATGGACTTCAGGTTTTCCAGGCCAACCCGGAATGCATTGTTGATGAAGCCGATGACTTCCTCGTCCGTCATCTTGCCATCGGTGCTGTTCTGATAGGTGCTGGTCCAGAGGATCAGGCTGTACCCGCGCCGGCCCTCTGTGACCTGGAAGGTGGCCTCGTAGCCGGAAACCGGAAGCGGCGCGGGATCGATGATCCGGTAACCGAACTTCTTATCGAGCGCATCGTACGACAGCAGTTCCTCGTCGAAGCTGGGGCCGTCCTTGACGGTCATGACGCGGATCGAACCGACTTCGCCGTTCTCGCCAGACTTTATCTCGGAACCCGAAAACATCGGGTGCCAGTCCTTCAAGCCATCGAAATCCTTGACCGCATCCCACACCTTCCAGATTGAAGCCCTGATTTCGATCGATTCATGAGAATTCAAAACGCCCTGCGCCGCGGCGGACAAGCTCGTCATGAACAAAAGGCACAACGTTCCCAGTATGGCTTTCTTCATTTTTCCTCCCGATTGATGTTATCGACGACTTGCCTTTACTCCACCAACAATAGCAGCGAGATAGCGGAGAAGCCCCGCTCAGCCCGCCGGATTTGGAAACCGCAACTGGATCTGCCTGATCTCGTCGAGCGTCTCCGCATCCAGTGCGATCTGCGCGGCGGCGATGTCTTCCTCGAGTTGCACCAGCGAGGTCGCGCCGATGATCGATGCGCCCAGGAACCAGCGACTTGCCACATAGCCGAGCGCCAACTGCACCAGCGTCAGCCCGCGCCGCCGGGCGAGTGCGGCGTAGGCGTCCACCGCTTCGGAGACCATCGGTTTGCGAAAGCGCAGGCCGAGAGAGTCGAACAGCGTAAAGCGCGTTGCCGCCGGTTTCGCCCCGCCCATGTATTTGCCGGAGAGAATGCCGGCCGCCAGCGGACTGTAGGCGAGGAGCGACATTTTCTCCCGGTACAGCGTTTCGGCCAGGTCGTTGTCCACGTTGCGTGAGAGCAGGCTGTAGCTGTTCTGCAAGGTGACCGGCCCCGGGAATCCGAGTTCATCGGCCGCCCGGCGGAATTCACACACTCCCCAGGCCGTCTCGTTGGAGAGGCCGTAGTAGCGGATTTTTCCGGCCTTGATCATGGCGGCCATGCCGGCGACCTGCTCGTGGATCGAAGGCCCGGCTTTTTCCTTGGCGGGATCGAACTCGGTGGCGCCGAAATTCGGCACGTTCCGTTGCGGCCAGTGGATCTGGTAAAGGTCGATGTAATCCGTCTGCAAGCGCGCGAGGCTGGTGTCCACGGCGTCCGCGATGACGTCGGCGGTCAGGTCGGTACGGCCGCCGCGGATCCAGTCGCGGCGGCCCGGTCCGGCGACCTTGGTCGCGATGACCAGGCGATCCCGCCGCTGGTTCGCCAGCCAGGTGCCCAGGTAGGTTTCGGTGCGCCCCTGCGTCTTCTCGTTCGGCGGCACCGGATACATTTCCGCGGTGTCGATGAAGTTGATGCCCTCTTCGACCGCGTAGCCGAGCTGTTCATGGGCCTCGGCTTCGGTGTTCTGCTCGCCCCAGGTCATGGTGCCAAGGCAGACCCGCGAAACATTCAGGTCGGTGCCGGGGAGGTTTTTGTATTGCATGGATGTGGGCCCGTGTGGAAGCGAGGATGTTAGCGTAGCTGATTTGGGCGAGGGATGAAGGGGGAAGGGTGAATGTGTGAAGGGTGAAGGGTGAAGGGTGAAGCGTAAGTACCAGGCTCTAAAGATCTAACCCTTTCCCCTTTTACCCTTCCCCCTTCACGCCTTCACACCTCCACTCATTCACCCTTTACGCCCTCACCAGCGATGAGCCGGTCGATCTCGACCGCCAGCGCCACCGCGTCATTGCTGAAGTAGTGCGTGTGTCCGCCGGCGCCGAGGCAGAATTCCGTGCGGTCCCCGGCGCGTTGGGCTTCGACCCGGCCGTCCGGGCCGACCATGGCGATCCGGAAACGCATCGCGTCGCCAGGCGGCATCCAGATGAAGCGCCCGACGTAGTCACCCGAGCGGCAGGCATTGACCCATTCGCTCGCGCCGAGATCCGAGGCATTCGGCCCGGAAGTCGTGAAGTCCGTTGCGTTCGGTCCCATCCATCTGTACAGGAGCGGGAACCGTTCCGCGTACAGATCGCGCAGCGGCGAGCCGACGGTAATCAGCGATACCGGAATGTCGCCGACGAGTCCGGCCAGCCGTCCCTGCACATGCAGGTAACGCAGCAGGTCGGCGCTGATCACGGCGCCCTGGCTGTGCGCGACGATGACGATGCGCGCGTAGCCGCTCTCGCGAAGATAGCGAAGCAGCGACGCATAGCGCGAGAAGATGCGCGCCCGCGGAGGCTGGCGGTTCGGCGGATCGGCAAAGTAGTTGTCGATATCCAGCACAGCGTCGATGGCGACGCGCAGGCGCCCGAAGGTCCGCGTGAAACGCGAGCCCAGGGCCGCGATGGTCAGCGCGCCGCCGGCCAGCCACTTGCCGGCGTCGACCAGCGTCTCCCCTTTCAACATCTCCAGCCAACCGGAAAGCATTTCCACCGCAGCTTGATCGCCCGCAGCCCAGGCGATCTGCTGGATGACGAAAGCGAGATACAGCAGGCTGCCGACGATCGCGCCTGGGGGAATGAGGTATTTCACCGCGCCATTGAGCCAGCGAATGCCGCCGCCAAGCCAAAGGCCGAGGCGCCGCGACCAGTCAGGGGCGCCATGCCGCAATCCCTTTGCATCCAGGTTCGTCGTCGGCTTGAGCTCCTCCATCAGTGACGGCAGCAGGACCAGCAACGCCGCCGCAGCGAGAACGGTAAAGGCGAGCACCAGGGGTGTGAAGAACGCACCGAGGCTCTGGACACGAGCTTCCAGGAAAATCGCGCCCGAGCGGTAGCCCGTACCCAGAAGCATGGGTTCGTAGAGGAGATCGTTCAGGCCGTGCGCGGCGACGAAGCTGATCACCGACCACAGCACCAGGCTGAGTACCGCGAACAATCCGCTCGATCCGACCAGCCCGAGCCGCGCGGTCTGCAGCGCGGCCTTTGCGTGCGCATCGACATTGCGTCCCAGCCAGAGGCCGAGCAGCAGCGCCACGATCTGCACGGCCACGAACACCGCCCAAACCAGCAAGGCGGCGGCGATCAGGTATTCGCCGACATTGAGGGCGGCGGTGAGCATCCATTCGAACTGGGTCGTCACCTGCTCCAGCAGGATCGTGCCGTCGACGCAGAGGCCGAGGAGGGTGACGACCACCAGAACGTGGCCGAGCCATCGCACACCCTGCGTCACCCCCGCATAACGCTCAATCAGGTAAGAACCCGCCAAGGCCGTCACCAGGGCGCTCGCGCCGAAGTAGATGTAGTGCAGCCAGAGCTCCGTGTTCAGCGAAAAGATGGCCGATGCCAGGCTGGCGACGGCGGCCGCCCCAAAAAAGATCAGTTGCGCCCATCCCGCGGCGACGGACTTTGCCCGCAGCCAGCCCAGCACACCCAGCGCGGCAAGCACGATGCTGCCCGCGCCGAAAAGCGCCGCCAGCAACTGCCCTTGCATTTCCGGCGCAACCAGTGCGGCGGTGCCGAACACCACCATCATCAGCATGCACAACTGCAGCAGCGCCATGGGCGCCTTCATCAGCCAGGCGAGCCACGCGTGCATTCGCTGCAGGAAGCGCCAGCCCTGACGGCCACCCGCACCCAACGCCACCTGGTCGACGATGTCTGCCGATAACGTGCCCAGGTGAAAAAACAACTGATACAGCGAGGACAGCGCCTTGATGCCGCCCGTTCCGAGGCGCGACAGGTCGGCCCAGTAGAGCTCGTAGAGATCGACCGAACGTTCGTCGGCACGTCGTTGCAGCGATATGCGTGTGGACTCGTACAAGGCGTCACCCTGGGCGAATTGCAGCCGCCCCAGCAGGTAGTCATTCATCGCCAGGCCGAGGTCCTGCGACTGTGGCTCGTTCCGCGCGTGCGGGGGCGTATCTGCGAACTGCGCGCCGGCCAGCAGCGGCGCGGCGATCTGTTGCGCCTCGAAAAAGCCGCTGGGCGCGCCCGGCTGCCGCCTCGTGCCATCGTATTTCGGCTGCGCGTCGCCGGGCTTCGCTTGCGGGGCAACGGAAGGTCCGGCGTCTCCGGGTTCCAGCTTCGCGGCCGGCACCAGAATCTCGCGCATCTCACCGTGCACGTAACGCGGCGCGCCCTCCCCGCCATGGCAAAGCAGCCGCGCGACTTCGCGCACCGTCTGCCCGGGGCGCTGATCGGCAATGCCGTGAACGACGATGACGGCGACGCGACCGGACTCGCTCATCACTTGCTCCGCATGACGGGTGGATGGCCATTGAAGCAACTATGGGGAAGAAGGTCAATGAGAGGCACCGAACCCCACTCCCACGCGCCCCTCATCATTGCTCGTTCACGTCTTGACTTCCTTTGCGCTCCTCTGCGTCTTTGCGTTGAGACGTAGAAAGCACAAAAGAAACGCCCCGAAGGCTTTCGCGATCGGGGCGCTTTTACTGCGGGCAGTCCGGCCGGATTAGCGGCTCAAACTCCTGAGAACTTGGGTTGATCCGGTCTGCCGGCCGGTAATGCCTTGGTAGTGATTCACTGGATCACCTCCTTTCCTAAGTTGCGAGGCTGCAGTCTAGCAAACTGCAGGGAAAAGGTGAAAGCGGAAAGGTAAAAGGGGAAAGTAAGATCAAGGGCTGGAGAGCCTCCCCACTTTTACCTTTCCGCTTTCCCCTTTCCCCTTCCCGAAGGGACGCCGAGCCTTTCATACTCGGCGATGACCTGCGCCCCCACCAGGAGCAGCGTAGCGGCAACCTCAACGCTAAGCAGCACCACGATCGCGCTGGTGAGCGACCCGTACACCACGCTGACCTGAGACAAGTTGCCGAAGTACCAGGCAAGGCCGTGGCGGATGCCCTCCCATAGCAATCCGGCGGTGGCGCCCCCGATCAGTGCATGCGAAACCGACAGCCGGCCCACGGGCATGACCAGATAGATCGACGTGATGAGCAGGATCTCGAGGACGACCCCGATCGCATACAGGAGAAAGCCGGAAATGCCGCCGAGCGACCAAAGGCCGCCGAGGATGACGATGTTCTCCTGTCCGACCGCATCGAGGCTGGCCGAGATCAGGGTCCCCAGCAGCAGCGCCAGACCTAGAAAGAAGATGTAGCCAAAGGAAATGAGCACCGAGACCAGGAAATGCCGCTTCTTCGTGGCGCGGTGGTTGAAAATTACCGACATGGCGTTTTCCAGCACGGTGAAGGCGAGCGAGCTGAACACCACCATGGTCGCCAGCAACACCCAGCCGATCGACGCCCGATCGGCGAGAAAAGTCGCCAGCTCCTGCACCACGGCTTTGGACTGGCCGGGCACGATCCACTCCAGGGCGTGTCCGACCGTGGTCAGCAGTTCCGTTCGGTCGAGGAAATGCGACAGGGCGATGACCATCAGAATCAGCAGCGGCACCATGGAAAGCAGCGTGTAATAGGCGATCGCGCCCGCCAGTAGCAAGCCCTGGTTGGCGCGGAACGACTTCACCACCCGCAGCGCGAACGCAAGCGGGTGCTTCACGACCTGTGGTGCGTGCTTGAAAAAGATCATAGGTTTCCGTGGCTGCAGGCGATTGGCCGATCAGGAGATCGGCAACGAGAGCTGGTCGCGCTCTGCGGAAGGGCCCTCCCTCTGCAGGGCAATCTCTTCCGGCCTGCCCAGGTTGCCCGCACGCACGCCCAGCAGGCGCAGCGGCCGGTCCAGAACCGCCTTCTTCAGACACAGACCGGCAGTGCGGCGAATAAGTTGCGCGTTGGCGGTATGGGCGGCAAGGGTTATCTCGCGCGTGGCCCGGCTGAAATCGTCGTAGCGCAGCTTTACGCCGATGGTTTTGGCGACATAGCCCTTTCTCTCCAGGTCGCCGGCGAGCTGCTCGCACAGGCCAGTGAAGATCTTTCCCAATGCGTCGCGATCCTTGCGCGCGTGCAGATCGCGCTCGAAAGTGGTTTCCCGGCTGATGGATTTGGGCTCGCTTTCGGTGACGACGGTACGATCATCCCTGCCATGCGCCACTTCGTGCAACCAGGCGCCGTAGTTGGCGCCGAACTGTTCGACCAGAAACCTGGGGTCGGCGCCGGCGAGCCCGCCGATGGTGCGGATACCCAGCGCCTCGAGCTTGTCGCTGGCCTTCGGGCCAACGCCGTTGATGCGCTTCGGTGGCAGCGGCCAGATGCGTTCGGGAACATCCGCATGGGTCAGGATTGCCAGGCCATTGGGCTTGTCGAGCTCGGAGCTGATCTTGGACAACAGCTTGTTCGGCGTGATGCCCATTGAACAGGTCAGTCCGGTGGCGAGATACACCCGCGCCTTGAT
>JBKJUC010000200.1:0-6348 GCA_046590325.1 Burkholderiales bacterium
CCTCGGCGCGATGCAGGCGCTGCAGTGGGCGCTGTCTTTCCCGGAGCGGATTCGCCACTCTATCGTGATCGCCGCAGCGCCCAAGCTCTCGGCGCAGAACATCGCCTTCAACGAAGTCGCGCGGCAGGCCATCACCACCGACCCGGATTTCCACGGCGGGCACTACTACGAGCACGGCGTGGTGCCGCGCACCGGCCTGCGGCTGGCGCGCATGCTCGGCCATATCACCTACCTGTCGGACGACGCGATGATGGAGAAGTTCGGCCGCACGCTGCGCTCGGGGGCTCTGGGCTTCAACTTCGACACCGATTTCGAGATCGAGTCCTACCTGCGCTACCAGGGGGACAAGTTTTCCACCTACTTCGACGCCAATACCTACCTGCGCATTACCAAGGCGCTGGACTACTTTGACCCCGCTGCCGCGCACGGGGGCCACCTCAGCGCGGCATTGAAACAGGCCAGCGCCGGCTTCCTGGTGGCGTCCTTCACTTCGGACTGGCGCTTTTCGCCGGCGCGCTCTCGCGAAATCGTCAAGGCGTTGCTCGACAATGGCCTCGATGTGAGTTATGCGGAAATCAACGCGCCGCACGGGCACGACGCCTTCCTGATGGAAGATCCGCGCTATCACAACGTGATCCGCGCCTATTTCAACAACATCGCCCTGTGACGGCCGACCCATGACGCCTTTCGACACACCGGCTTCGCTGTCGGGACGCTCCGATTTCATCGCGATCGCAAAATGGATCAAGCCAGACGCCAAGGTCCTCGACCTGGGCTGTGGCGACGGCTCGTTGTTGCGGCACCTGAAGGAAGCGCGCGGCGTCACCGGCTATGGCATCGAAATCGACGATACCAAGGTGCAGGCCTGCGTGAAGAACAGGGTGAATGTGCTGCAGATCGACCTTGAGTCGGGGTTGTCGGAGTTCGAATCGGATTCGTTCGACTACGTCATCCTGTCGCAGACATTGCAAGCCGTGCGCCACACCGAGCGCATCATCCGCGACATGCTGCGGGTGGGTCGCGAAGCGATCGTCACTTTCCCCAACTTCGGCTACTGGCGGCACCGGCTGCAGATTGTCGGGGGCCGCATGCCGGTTTCGGGCGAACTGCCTTACGAGTGGTACGACACGCCAAACATCCACCTGTTCACGATTCGCGACTTCGAGAATTTCTGCGGCACCCACAACGTGCGCATTCTCGAGCGTGTAGTAATGGCCGAGGGTCGCTCGGTGAATTTCCTGCCCAATCTGCTGGGCTCGCTCGCGGTCTACCGCTTCGACGAAGGCGGGCGCAGTTAGGCGGAATTGCCCGCGGCCCGCTGCTGGCGTGCCGCCAGCCAGACGAGGATCACCACTGGCAGGCCAAGGCACGCCGTGCCGATGAAGAAAGCTTCGTACCCGTAGGTATCGACGGCCAATCCGGACCAGCCCGCTGTGAACTTCGGCAGCAGCAGCATGATCGAGCTGAACAGGGCATATTGCGTGGCCGAGTAAGCCACGTTGGTCAGGCCCGACAGGTAGGCGACAAAAGCGGCGCTGGCGATTCCCGCGCTCAGATTGTCGGCCGAGATCACCAGTATCAGACCGGGCACGTCATGGCCTCGGGTGCTTAGCCACGCGAACAGCAGATTGGTGCCCGCGGACAGCAGCGCTCCCAGGAACAACACGCGCATCACCCCGATCCGCAAGCTGAGCACCCCACCGATCGCCGCGCCGACCAATGTCATCACCACGCCGTACACGCCGGAAACGGCCGCGACTTCGTCCTTGGTGAAACCCATGTCGCGGTAGAACGGGTTCGACATCACGCCGAGCACGATGTCGGAGATCCGGTAGGTTCCGATCAGGGCCAGCAGCAATACGGCCTGCCAACGATAACGCAGCACCACGTCCAGGAACGGACTTGCCACAGCCGAATAAAACCAGGCGGCGAGGCGCGCAACAGGTCCGGGAAGTCTTCCCGCCTGCAACCATGCCGTGGTCTTCCGTTCCCGGGCCAGCGTGTCCGGTGAGATTCGCGCCTGCGGTTCGCGCGAGAACAGTACGGTAATCACACCCACCGCCATGAAGGCCGCCATGAAGAGGTAGGCGACGGTCCAGGGCGCGTGCTGGTAAGTCGCCTCGTCGGGATCGAAGGCAGCGGCAATCCATAGAGCGCCGGCGGACGCGCAGATCATCGCGCCGCGATAGCCGACCTGGTAGGCCGCCGCCATCGCCGCTTGGCGCGACTGCGCGGCGGACTCGATGCGGAAGGCGTCGAGGGCAATGTCCTGGGTGGCCGAGGCGAAGGCGGTGAGCAGTGCGAAGCCGATCAGGACGTGAAGCTGCGTTGCCGGGTCGTACAACGCCATACCGGCCAGGCTGGCCATGATGGTCAGCTGCGACAACAGCAGCCAGCTGCGGCGGCGGCCCAGGGAACGGGTCAGAAAGGGCAGCGGCAGGCGATCGACCAGTGGCGCCCACACCCATTTGAAACCGTAGGCCAGGCCGACCCAGCTCAGGAAACCGATGGTGGTGCGGTCGATGCCCGCCTCGCGCAGGCGGTAGGACAGGGTGCCGAGCACCAGCAGCAGCGGCAGGCCCGCGGAAAACCCCAGCAGCACCATTCGCGCGACGTACGGCTCCGCGTAAACCTTAAGGTCATGCCACCAGCGCTTCGCGGGGGCTTTGCTCACTTGAACCCTGTCACCGCAAAGGCGCAAAGGACGCAAAGGGAACGCAAAGGAAGGCCAGGGAAAGAAAGCAGAGAAACGGGCGAATCGATCGACTGCTGCAGAAAATTGCTGGACTTGAACAACACTTTCACTTCACGTTCTCCTTCGCGGCTTTTCTTTGCGTCCTTTGCGCCTTTGCGGTGAAAGGGTTTGGCCTTTAGAGAGTGTAGTCGTAGTCGACAGTCAGGGGAGCGTGGTCGCTGAAGCGTTGCTCCTTGTAGATTGAGCAGGATTTCGCCTTGGCGGCGATGCCGGGGGTGGCCATCTGGTAGTCGATGCGCCATCCCACGTTCTTGGCGTACGCCTGGCCCCGGTTGGACCACCAGGTATATTGCTCGGGGCGGGTGTCGATCTGGCGGAACACGTCGACGAAGCCGAGCGTGTCGATGACCCCCGAGAACCAGGCCCGCTCCTCGGGCAGGAATCCGGAATTTTTCTGGTTGGAGCGCCAGTTTTTCAGGTCGATCTCCTTGTGCGCCACATTCCAGTCGCCGCAGATGATCACATCACGGCCGCCGGTGTGCAGTTTGTGCAGGGGATCGATGAAACGTTCCATGAACTTGAACTTGATCGCCAGCCGTTCGGCGGAACTCGATCCCGACGGCACGTATACTGACACCACGCTGAGATTGCCGAACTGGACTTCGATGTAGCGGCCTTCGGCGTCGATGTCGGGGATGCCGAGGCCGCTGATCACGCGGTCCGGTTTGCGCCGGCAATAGATGCCGACACCACTGTAACCGGGACGTTCAGCGCAATGGAAATGGCCGTCGAAGCCGTTGGGACTCCGAATCGCTTCCGAAAGGTCCTTTTCCTGCGCCTTGACCTCCTGCACGCAGACGACGTCCGCGGTCAGCCGGCCCATCCAGTCGAGGAAGCCTTTATTGACGGCCGAACGTATGCCGTTAAGATTGAGAGAGACGATTCGCAATGAAAGATTTCAGGCAGGAGTTCATCGAATTCGCCTTGGGCCGCGGAGTACTCTGTTTCGGCGAGTTCAAGACCAAGGCCGGGCGGCTTTCGCCCTATTTCTTCAACGCTGGCCTGTTCAACGATGGCGAGGCCCTGCGTAAGCTCGCCCAATTCTACGCCAAAGCCATTCTTGCCGCCGCTCCCCCCTTCGACATGCTGTTCGGCCCCGCCTACAAAGGTATTCCACTGGTATCCGGGGTCAGCATTGCGCTTGCCGAATTAGGGCGCAATCTGCCCTTCTGCTTCAATCGCAAGGAGGTCAAGGACCACGGCGAGGGCGGCATGACCGTTGGCGCCCCCCTGAGGGGGCAGGTACTGATCGTGGATGACGTGATCTCCGCTGGGACATCCGTCAGGGAATCGGTGCAGATCATTCGGGCGGCTGGGGCGCAACCCTGCGGCGTGGCAATCGCCCTTGACCGCATGGAGCGGGGGGCCGGGCCCCAGTCAGCCACCCAGGAGGTGCACAGCCAATTCGGCATTCCGGTCATAAGCATCGCTACCCTGGACGACCTGATCGTGTTCCTGCAGGCACGGGGCGACATGGCACAGCAGTTGCAGTCCGTCCTCCGTTACCGCAAGGAATACGGAGCAATGGAATGAAAACGTTTCGCATCATGCTGGGGGTCCTGCTTGCTGCATCGCTGGCAATGCCGGCCTTCGCGCAGCAGAAAAAGCCCAGCAGCCGCATGTATAAGTGCGTCGACGAAGCCGGCAAGGTCCACTACTCGGACGGCCCCGATACAGACTGCAGCAAGGGCAGCGAGTTGAATCGCCATGGGGTCGTGGTCAAAAAACCGGGCGACAAGCCGGCGACCCAGCCGAAACAGGCCAAGGGCGACCCGAAAAGGGTCGAGCTTGCGACGGCCGAGCGGCGCGATCGCGCGCTGATGGCAACTTACCTGACTGAAGCGGACATTGACGCCGCGCGTGACCGCAGCCTTGCTATTCCCCTGCAGTCCATCAAGGGCCTCGAGGGCAAACTGGAGAAGGCGAACAATGACCTGTTTGACCTGAAAAAACATGCGGATACATTGGCCTCGCAACAGAAGCCGCTACCGCCTGACCTGATCGAAGACGTACAAATCAAGCAGAAACAGGTAGCCGTCCTGGAAACAGAACTGATGCGAAAGAAAGCCAACGCCGAGGCTATTCGCGCGCGCTTCGAGTCCGATAAACAGCGCTATCGGGAGCTCAAGCCCCGTACGGCGGCCGTAACCAACTAGCCCTGGCGGGCAAGTTTTTCCCTCAGGATTTCGTTGACCTGGGCGGGGTTCGCCTTGCCCTTGCTGGCTTTCATGACCTGCCCGACCAGGGACTGGAAGGCTTTTTCCTTGCCTCCCCGGTAGTCGGAGACCTGCTGGGCATTGGCGGAAATCACCGCGTCGACGATTTTCCCAATCTCGCCGGAATCGGAAATCTGTTTCAGCCCCTTGCGCTCAATGATCTCGTCGGCGCTGCCTTCCCCAGCCCAGATCGCATCGAACACATCCTTGGCGATCTTGCCCGAGATCGTTCCGTCCGAGATTCGAAGGGCTAAGGCACGCAGTTGCTCCGGCGAAACCTTGCTCCTGTCGATCTCCAGGTTCTCTTCGTTCAGCTTGGCGCTAAGCGGCCCCGTTATCCAGTTTGCCAATTGGGGGGTAGCGGCCGTACCGACTCCCATCAAAGTGGCTGACGAGAAATTGGCCGTTTCTTTACTGATAACAAGCTGACTTGCTTGATACGGCGTTAGGCCGAGGCTAATGAATTCTTCTCGCTTATCCTTCGGCAAGGCCGGAAGGTCTGCGCGAACTCTCGCGATCCAATCCTCAGAAATTTCGAGCGGAAGCAGATCCGGGTCGGGAAAATAGCGGTAGTCGTGCGCGTCTTCCTTGGTGCGCATCATGCGGGTCTCGCCGGAGTCGGGATCGAACAGGACGGTTGCCTGCTGGATCTTGCCGCCGTCCTCCAGGGTCTCGATCTGCCACTTCACTTCGTACTCTATCGCCTGCTGCAGGAAGCGGAACGAATTCAGGTTCTTGATCTCGCGCCGAGTGCCGAGCGGCGCGCCGGGCCTGCGCACCGAAACATTGGCATCGCAACGAAACGAGCCTTCCTGCATGTTGCCGTCGCAGATGCCGATCCAACGCACCAGAGAATGCAGCGTCCGGGCATAGGCGACCGCTTCCTCGGCGGAACTCATGTCGGGTTCGGAAACAATTTCAAGCAGGGGCGTACCGGCGCGGTTCAGGTCGATGCCGCTCATGCCTTGAAAATCTTCGTGAAGGGACTTACCTGCATCCTCTTCCAAATGCGCGCGTGTAAGTTGTATCTCTATTTCACCCCGCGTCGGAGAAACGATGGGAATTTTCCCACCCTGCACGATCGGGATCTCGTACTGGCTGATCTGGTAACCCTTGGGCAGGTCGGGATAGAAGTAATTCTTGCGCGCGAAAATCGAGCGCCGGTTGATGGTCGCACCGATCGCCAGGCCAAAGCGGATGGCGCGTTCGACCGCGCCCTTGTTCAGGACTGGTAGCGAGCCCGGCAGGGCGAGGTCGATCACGCTGGCCTGGGTATTGGGCTCGGCGCCGAACGCAGTCGGCGCGGGCGAGAAGATCTTCGACTGCGTCGACAACTGCGCGTGGGTTTCCAGCCCGATGACGATTTCCCAGCTCATG
>JBKJUC010000267.1:0-6262 GCA_046590325.1 Burkholderiales bacterium
ATAATTTCTGGGGTATCGTAGTGAGTGGTCAGCGCGTGCCAGTCCGCGACGAAAAACAGGCATTGGTATTCATGCTGCAACCTGATCCAATTTTTGAGTACGCCATGGTGGTGGCCAAGATGCAGGCTTCCGGTGGGGCGCATACCCGACAACACACGATCAACGAACATTGAATTCCCCGATCAATACAATAATTTGAAACGGCAGGCATTCTGGTACGCCCTCAATGCTGTGATGCAAGGCAGGCCTCATGCCGATACTCCAAATGGCGCGGCACTGCCCCGTCCCTGCCTGACGATGGACGGCATTTCCGATGTCAGATCCACCACAGTGGTCATTTCGATCCCGCACGATCCGCCATCGAGAATTACATCGACGTCCTGGCCGAGCCGTTCGCGAATTTCTTCGCCATCGTTCAGCGGCAGCCCGTCGCCCGGAAGGATCAGGGTCGAACTGAGGATCGGCTCGTGCATCTCCTCAAGCAGGGCGTTTACCACCGGATGATCCGGGACGCGCAGGCCGATGGTATTGCGCTTCGGGTTCAGCAGGCGTTTCGGCACTTCCCGGGTGGCTCTCAGGATGAACGTGTAACTGCCTGGCGTCGCAGCCCGCAGCATGCGGTATTGCGAGTTATCTACCACCGCGTACTGGCCGAGTTCCGACAAGTCCCGGCACACCAGCGTCAGGTGATGCCGCTCGTCCACCTGTCGTATGCGCCGGATTCGCTCCATGGCTGCCTTGTCTCCGATCTGACAGCCCAGCGCGTAACAGGAATCCGTCGGGTAGACCATCAGGCCGCCTTCGCGCACGATTTCCACCGCCTTGGCGATCAACCGCGGCTGGGGATTCCTGACGTGCATCGCGAAATATTGCGCCATGCCTCAGGCAGCGGCCTGCACGTCCGCCAGCAGGTCCCATACCACCGGGTATCCAGAGGGAATTTGCGCCGTGTCACCCAGATCCGTCGCGCCCTCCGCGGGTGAATGAAAATCCGAGCCCACGGACACCGCGAAACCGTGGCTGCGGGCCAGATGCAGTTGCGGCAGGGGATTCATGCGTGCGCCGACGCCGATTTCCATGCCGGTACCGCCCAATTCCTTGAACTGCTGGAATAGCGCACGCAGGCGGGCACGCGACAGCTTGTAGCGCTCCGGATGGGCCAGCACCGCATGGCCACCCGATGCGCGAATCCAGCCGACCGCTTCGCCCAGGTCCGCCCACTGGTGCGGAACGAATCCCGGCTTGCCTGTCGCCAGATAGCGCTTGAAGACGTCCTGAACGTCGCGCGCCAAGCCCTTCTCCACGATGTAGCGGGCGAAATGGCCGCGGCCGATGGTCGCAGGGTTGAGCGCATGGCGTGCAGCGCCCTCGAGGCTGCCGCTTATCCCGGCATCGTCGAGTTGTTTGGCGATCCGCAGCGCTCGGGCTTCGCGGCTCGTCCGCAACTGCCGCAGCCCGTCCCGGAGCCCGGGATGGGAGGGATCGATGCCCAGTCCAAGTACGTGAACAACCTGTCCGAACCAGGTCACGGAGACCTCGACGCCAGTGACTAAGCGAAGGTCCGCTGCCCGCGACTCGGAAGCCGCCTCCTCCAGGCCGCTGACATCGTCGTGATCCGTAAGCGCCAGCAAGGACACTTGCCGGGAAGCCGCCCGTCTGACCAGTGCGGCAGGCGTGAGAACGCCGTCGGAACAGGTGGAATGGGTGTGTAGATCTATACGCAAGGAAGGCACAGCGGGAGAAGCGCAACCCGCATCATAGCAAAACCCCACCCTGGGGGCCGCCGGTGCTCAGTTCCGGTGCCGGTTCCGGTCTGCAATCCGGATTGCCGTGCGGGGAAGGCATGTGAAAGAATAGCCGCGCCCCGCACCGGTCATTACAACCATTACAACAATCCGGGGAGGAGACGAACATCTTTATCCGAAGCCCGAAGGATTTCTTTGCAGGCTTGCTGTTCCTGTTATTCGGTGGAGTTGCGGCATGGGTCGCCCGCGACTACCCGATGGGCTCCGCCGTGCGCATGGGCCCGGGATACTTCCCGCTGGTGCTGGGCGTGTTGCTGACGCTGCTCGGGCTTGCCGCCTGCATAAGAGGCCTGGGAATAAAAGGCGAACACATCGAAAGCGTGCGCTTGCGGCCCTTGCTCCTGATACTGGGGTCGGTCGGTGTTTTCGCGGCCGCGATCGAGCACGCGGGCATCATTGCGACGACCATCCTGACCGTGGTGGGCGCGGCGGCGGCAAGTCCTGAAAGCCGGTCGCGCGAAGTCATTATCCTGGTCATCGTATTGCTGGCGCTTGCCGTGGGCGTGTTCACGTACACGCTGGGTCTGCCTTTCAAGCTCTTGCCCGGCTGATGGAACTCCTCTCGAATCTCCAACTCGGCTTCGAGGTCGCGCTCACGCTGCAGAATGTGCTGTATTGCTTCGTCGGCGTGCTGCTCGGCACGCTGATCGGCGTGCTGCCGGGAATCGGCCCGGTTGCGACGATTGCGATGCTGCTGCCGGCGACTTTCGCCCTGCCTCCAGTGTCCGCCCTGATCATGCTCGCAGGCATCTATTACGGCGCGCAGTATGGCGGTTCTACCACCGCAATCCTGGTCAACCTTCCGGGCGAGGCCTCGTCCGTGGTCACCTGCCTCGATGGCCATGCCATGGCGCGGCAGGGCCGCGCCGGTGCTGCGCTGGCGATCGCGGCCCTGGGATCGTTCTTCGCGGGCACCGTGGCGACGGTGGTACTGGCAATCGCCGCTCCGCCGCTGGCCGAACTGGCGTTACGCTTCGGTCCCGCCGAGTACTTCTCGCTGATGGTGCTGGGATTGGTGGCGGCTGTCGTGCTGGCGCGCGGTTCGTTGTTGAAGGCGATGGGCATGATACTGCTGGGGCTGCTGATCGGCCTGGTCGGCGCCGATGTGAATACCGGCCAGTTCCGCTACACCTTCGGATTGCCGAATCTCGCGGACGGCATCGGCTTTGTCGTAGTGGCGATGGGCATCTATGGATTTGGCCACATCATTGCCAATCTGGAGCATCCGGATGAACGAAAGACCGGCATCGCGCCCATCGGCAGCCTGTTCCCGACTAAAGCGGATCTAAAGGCGTCCTGGGGGGCGGTGCTGCGCGGAACGGGACTTGGTTCTGCCTTGGGCATCCTGCCCGGTGGCGGTGCGCTGCTCGCGTCATTCGCCGCGTATTCGCTGGAGAAAAAGATTGCAAAGGATCCCTCACGCTTCGGCAAAGGTGCAATCGAGGGCGTGGCGGGTCCCGAGTCGGCGAACAATGCCGGGGCGCAGACTTCCTTCATCCCGGTGCTCACGCTCGGCCTGCCGACTAATCCGGTCATGGCGTTGATGGTGGGCGCGATGATGATTCACGGCATTGCGCCAGGTCCGCAGGTAATGACGGAGCGGCCCGAGCTGTTCTGGGGCATGGTAGCCAGCATGTGGGTCGGCAACCTGTTCCTGGTCTTGCTCAATCTTCCGCTGATCGGCATCTGGGTAAAGCTGCTCTCCGTGCCTTACCGGCTGCTCTACCCGGCCATCCTGCTGTTCAGTTGCATCGGCGTATACAGCCTCAACAACAGCGCGGTCGACGTCGGGCTGGCGTTGCTGTTTGGTCTGCTCGGATATCTGTTCATCAAGCTGGATTGCGAGCCCGCGCCACTGCTCATCGCCCTGGTACTGGGTCCGATGATGGAAGAGAACCTGCGCCGTGCGATGACCCTGTCGCGGGGCGATCCAACCGTATTCGTCACCCGGCCGCTGAGCCTCGGCCTGCTGATCGTCGCCGCCGCGCTGTTGATCATGGTGATCTTGCCCGCAGTGCGCAAGAAGCGCGAAGAAGCCTTCCAGGAGTAGGGTCATGACGGACCTGAACTGGGCTTTGCCTTACCCCTCCCGGCGGATGCCGGTTCTGGCCCGCAACGTGGTCGCCACGTCCCAGCCGCTGGCCGCCCAGGCGGGCCTGCGCATGATGCTCAAGGGAGGCAACGCGGCGGACGCCGCGATCGCCACGGCAATCACCTTGACCGTCGTGGAACCCGTCATGAACGGAGTCGGTTCAGACGCCTTTGCATTGTTGTGGGATGGGCAGAAGCTCCACGGTTTGAATGCATGCGGCCGCGCCCCCGGAGCCTGGACGCCGCAGCGATTTGCCGGACGTACGGACATGCCCACTGAAGGCTGGGACACGGTGACGGTGCCGGGTGCCGTATCGGCCTGGGCGGCGGTGTCGAAGAGATTCGGGAAACTGCCTTTCGCGGATTTGTTCGAGCCGGCAATCGGCTACGCCCGGAACGGGTTTCCGGTTTCACCCGTCGTGGCCAGCCAGTGGCTGGCGCAGGTTCCGCGGCTCGGGGACCAGCCAGGATTTGCGCATGCATTCCTTCGCAATGGCCGACCACCTCGCGGAGGGGAAATTTTCCGTTTTCCAGCGCAGGCGGATACTCTCGAAGATATTGCGCGCAGCGGTGGCGAGTCTTTTTATCGCGGTGCGTTGGCCGCGAAGATCGCGGCGTTCAGCGCGGCATGCGGCGGCGCCCTTGCCGCAGAAGACCTGGCCGCGCACCGCGCGGACTGGGTGGAGCCGGTTTCGCAAAATTATCGCGGCCATGCGCTGCACGAAATTCCCCCGAACGGCCAGGGCATCGCCGCGTTGATCGCGCTTGGCATCCTCGAGCACTTCGACCTGGGCAGCCTGGCGCCGGATTCCACCGACAGCTTTCATCTGCAGATCGAGGCGATGAAACTGGCATTCGCCGACGTCTACCGTTACGTCGCCGATCCTACCGCCATGAAGGTCAATTCCGAAGGCCTGCTAGATCCGGCTTATCTGGCCTCGCGCGCGAAGCTCATCGACAAGCACCGCGCGCAAACCGTCAACCATGGGATGCCGCGGGCATCTGGCACGGTCTACCTTACGGCAGCCGACGCGCAAGGCATGATGGTTTCCTACATCCAGTCCAACTACATGGGATTCGGCTCGGGTGTGGTTGTGCCGGAAACCGGCATCAGCCTGCAGAATCGCGGCTCGGCTTTTTCGCTGCAACCGGGGCATCCCAACAGGGTTGCCGGCGGCAAGCGCCCCTTCCACACCATAATTCCGGCTTTCCTGAGCCGCGACGGCACGCCCGTAATGAGTTTCGGCGTGATGGGCGCGGACATGCAACCGCAAGGTCATCTGCAGATGGCGGTGCGGCTGCTCGACTACGGACAGAACCCGCAGGCTGCCGCGGATGCGCCGCGATGGAAAGTCACCCGCGACGGAGGCGTTTTGCTGGAGCAGGCGGTTTCCGAAAAGCTGGCCAGCGAGCTGGCGCAACGCGGACATCTTGTCACCCGGGCTGCCGCGGGCAGCACCGAGTTCGGGGCGGCACAACTCATCCTCAAAGTCGACGGCGGCTACATCGCCGCTTCCGAACCGCGTCGTGACGGACAGGCCGTCGGTTTCTGAGCCAACGAAGATGAAACCATTCACCCGTTTACTCTGGATTGCCGCCGCTCTGGCGGGCGCAATCGCGGCTCCTCCCCTTCCGGCGCAGACCTGGCCAGTCAAACCCATTCGGTTGATCGTTCCGTATTCGGCTGGGGGTACCGCCGACCTGCTCGGACGCAGCATCGCCCGTAAACTCAGCGAATCCCTCGGGCAACAGGTCATCATCGAGAATCGCACCGGTGCCGGCGGCGGCATCGGCGCGGACCTGGTGGCGAAATCGAAAGCCGATGGCTACACCCTGCTGCTGGGAACCATCGCCACGCATGCGATCAATCCTAATCTTTATCCGGACATTCCCTACGATCCTGTAGGGGACTTCGCGCCGGTTGCGCTGGTCGCCACCATGCCCAATCTGCTTGTGGTGAATCCGTCAGTGCCCGCGAGGAACGTCCGGGAACTGATTGCTCTCGCCAAGGCAAAACCCGGCGAGCTTGCGTTTGCTTCCGCCGGCAGCGGTACCACGCAGCATCTTTCCGGCGAACTCTTCAAGAAAATGGCAGGTGTGGACATGCTGCACATTCCTTACAAGGGCAATGCCCCGGCGGTAACCGATCTGATCGGCGGCCAGGTTCAGGTGATGTTCGACAACATTCCAATTTCGTTGCAGCAGGTGCGTGCCGGAAAATTGCGCGCGCTCGCGGTCACGGGGGCCAAACGCTCTGCGGTCCTGCCCGATGTGCCGACCATTGCAGAGGCGGCCCTGCCCGGCTATTCCGTAACGTCGTGGTTTGCTTTGTTCGCCCCGGCCGGCACGCCGGCAGCCATCGTGGC
>JBKJUC010000273.1:0-10906 GCA_046590325.1 Burkholderiales bacterium
AACCGAGGCCCAGCATGTACAGCATTGGATCGGCCAGGTTGCCGAGCATCGACGGAATCGCCAGCTTGCGCCAAACCAGGAAGTTGCGCCGCCACACATGCGCGAAGCGCAGACTCAACACCGGCGGCCGGAAATCCTTCGCTCTCATGATTGCGGTTGCATCACCAACAAATCCAAAACGCTTTCACCGCAGAGGACGCGGAGGACGCAGAGGAACGCACATCCCCGGAATCCGGCTTGACGGTTGATGCAGACGACGGAGACATGGTCATCTTCCGGGCTGATCTGCCGAATCGGTCTTTCCTCCGCGTACTCTGCGTCCTCCGCGGTGAGAGTTGATCTTTCGCCTCCGGTAAACACGTGCATACGCATCAATCGCGCAGGTCGCGGCCGGTGAGTTTCAGGAATACGTCCTCCAGGTTTGCCGGACGGTGCAGATAGCGCAGCGACGGGCGATTCTCCAGCTTCGCAATGAGGGGCGCGGCGTCATGGGTGTAGCAGAACAGGGTTTCCCCTGTGCGTTCCGCACGTTCCGCCAGGCTCGCATGCGCTTGCGCCCAATCCTCCACACCGTCGCCGTAAACCTCCAGCACTTCGGGTTCGATGTGCCGGGAAATCAGTTCGCGCGGCGTCCCCGTCGAAATGATGCGGCCGTGATCCATGATCGACAGGCGCTGGCAAAGGCGCTCCGCTTCGTCCATGAAATGGGTGGTCAGGAGAATGGTCTTGCCCTGGTTGACGAGTTGCCTGAGCCGGTCCCAGATCAGGTGCCGCGCCTGGGGATCGAGGCCGGTGGTGGGCTCATCCAGGAACAGAAGGTCCGGATCGTTGACCAGCGCGCGGGCGAGCGACAGGCGCCGCTTCATTCCGCCGGACAGGGTCTGGATCTTCGATTTGCCGCGATTACCCAGCCCGGCGAAATCGAGCAGGTCCGGGATACGGGCGCGCAGGGTCTCGTCGGACTCACCGAAGTAGCGTCCATAGACCAGGAGATTCTCGAACACCGTGAAATCCGGATCCAGGTTGTCCAGTTGCGGCACTACGCCGATCCGGATGCGTGCCTCGCGTGCCGCGCGCGGAATCGACAGGCCGAGCAGGTTCACCGTGCCGGAATCGGGATCGGTGAGGCCAAGGCAAAGTCGCAGCGTGGTGGTCTTGCCGGCGCCGTTCGGGCCGAGCAGGCCGTAGCACTCGCCGGCTTCGAGCCGCAGGCCGATGCCACGCACCACTTCCTCGCCCGCGTAGGACTTGCGCAGTTCACTGACTTCGAGCAGGGACATGTACGGCCTCAGGATCGGCAGTGCCGTTCGACCATTTGCTGCAAGGTCACCAGGCCGCCATGAAAGAAATGCCCTGCACCGGGGAATACGATCACCGGCAGTTGCTGCGGGCGCGCCCAGTCGAGGACATCCTTGAGCGGCACGACGTCGTCTTCCTCGCCGTGCAATACCAGCGCATTCGCCTGCACCGAACCTACTGGAAAGCGGCCCACCGCCGGCGCGGCAAGCACCAGTTGCGCCGGTGAAAGCTTGGCGGCCGCGGCGGCGGCAACATATCCGCCGAAGGAGAATCCGCCGATCGCCAACTCGCCCGCGCCATAGTTCGTGCGGCCGTACTCGGCGAGTGCCAGGAAATCCTCGAGCTCGCCGCGACCTTCGTCGAACACGCCGTCGCTGGCGCCGACGCCGCGGAAATTCAGGCGCAGCGCGCAGTAGCCGAGCGTAACAAAGGCTTTCGCCAGGGTCTGCACGACCTTGTTGTCCAGCGTACCGCCGTAAAGCGGATGGGGATGGGCGACGACGGCGATTCCGCGACGGCTCTCACCCGGATCGTTGATCGCGATCTCGAGCTTTCCGGCCGGCCCTTCGATGGACAGCCGCTGCAGCGTCGCGGCCTTCAAGCGCCGCCCTTCAAATTCGCAACCGCTCCACAACCCGGCCGTTGACCAGATGCTCCTCGATGATCTCGTCGATGTCACTCTTGTCGACATAGGTGTACCAGACCTGTTCCGGGTACACGACAATCACCGGACCCTCTTCGCAACGGTCGAGGCAGCCGGCCTGGTTGATGCGCACCTTGCCCTTGCCCGCCAGCTTGAGTTCCTTGACCTGCTTCTTGGCGTAATCGCGCATCTTCTGGGAATCGTGGTCCATGCAGCACGGCTCGTTGTTATCGCGCTGGTTACAGCAAAAAAATACGTGGTGCTTGTAGTAACTCACAGAGTGTTCCTTATGGTTTCCCCACTAATTATAAGCTGCGGGTCGCCGGATACTTTCGCGCGTTAAGGGCGATCTTCTCGTGGGCGGCCGCGACCGGATCGATGTCGAGCACGTCCGCGAGCCGGATCAGGTAGAGCATCACATCCGCAATTTCGTGCGCCACATCGGCGCGTTGCGCCTGCGTCAGGCTCACGCTTTGTGCGGGGGTCAGCCACTGAAAATGCTCCATGATCTCCGCGGCTTCAATTGCAGCCGACATCGCCAGATTCTTCGGCGTATGGAACTGTTCCCAGCTGCGCTCTGCGGCGAACTGGCGCAGCCGGTCGCGCAGGCCCGTCAGCGAGTCTGACATCGCCTCGTCATTGGTGTTCTTGGCATTGGTGTTCTTGGCATCCATGATCTTAACTTTCAGGATTTCGGGATTTGTGTGGCTGCTGCGCGCCGCGCCGGAAACAGCAGGTAGACAATAACCGCGAACGGCCAGATCGCGGACACCAGCCGCGTCATGCCGTTGAAGCCGTGATAGTAGCCGCCCTGCAGCACTTTCAGAGCCGCCACCAGATAGGGATTCTCCGGCGCCAGATTGACCAACAGGGCGCCCAGGGCCAGGAGCACCATCGCCGCCCAGGTCAGCGCGGGACGCGACAGGCGCGCGAGCAGCAGCCACGCGATCACCCCGGCCGCCAGTCCCAGCATCGATCCCTGCGTGAGCCAGAGCTTGGCATTGCCGGGAATGAACAATGCCGCAGAAGCGGTCGATTTCAGCCCCAGCGCCAATGTGGTCAGGCCCGCCAGCGTGATCGCCGCGCTCCTGACTGAACGGGCCATCGCCGTGATAAGACAGGCGACACCGGCAAAATTCAGTGCCGCCACCCCGGCTTCGAGATAGCGGTAGGAATCGGCGGAATAGCTCACGCCGACTTTGCCAGGCACCAGATGGCGCAGGTCGCCGTTAGCGAACAGCCAGATCTCCGCGTTTAGCTGGGTCATCAGCCAGATTCCGAGCAGTAAGAAGCCGATGTCGGTTGCCGCGCCCGGCTGGAAGTAGCGCCCGCGCAGGCGATACAACTCGCCCGAGAGCAGCCAGCGGTTGCCGAAGGCGCGGGCGGTCACGGCCCCCAGCATAGCGCCCGCCGCATTGCTCAGCAGGTCGACGTTCGACGGAATGCGAGCCGGAAGATAGGCCTGCAGCAGTTCGAGGAAGAAACTCGCAGCGGCGCCTGCCAGCACACCGAGCACCGCGGCCACACCGGCGGGCATCCGATCCATCAGGATCAGCGTAAGCAGCAGGCCCAGCGGAAAATATCCCAGGACGTTGAGGATGATGTCGGGTGCGGTGACGTAGAACGGCCAGTCGGCCAGAACGAATGCTGTCGCGCTATCCGTGGGCAGGCGCCAGCCCGAGAACGGGTACAGGCTGGCATGCACCACCAGAGCCAAGTAAGCTACCGCGAGATAGCGAACCAGCGTGGAACTGCGCGCATATCGCGTGTCGGAAGAGGAAAGCGAACCGCTCATGTGCCTGGAAGGTGTTGCCGTTTGTGCCCGGATGCATGCGTCGATCCCACGAACCGACACATGAGATTTTATGACATCTTCAACGGCGACGCCGACGGAATCTGCGCCTTGCAGCAGTTGCGGCTTGCGGAGCCGCGCGATGCCGAACTGATAACGGGGGTAAAGCGCGACAACAAGCTGCTCGCGCGCGTGCATCCGCGTGCCGGCGATGTGCTGACGGTGCTCGATATCGCGCTGGACGAAAACCGGTCCGACCTGCTGCGCGCGCTGGATGCCAGGGCGATCTGCCGTTACTTCGACCACCATTTTCCCGGCGCCGTGCCGGACCATCCCCTGCTCGAGGCGCACATTGACACGTCCGCCTCGACCTGCACCAGCCTCATCGTCGACCGCCATCTCCGCGGCGCGCATCGTGCCTGGGCCGTTGTTGCCGCGTTCGGCGACAATCTGGCGGAAGCGGCGCGGGCAGCCGCGCAAGAACTGGCCCTGCGCGGCGATGAACTGGAAACACTGCGCGCGCTCGGCGAGTGCCTCAACTACAACGCCTATGGAGAGACGCTGGAAGACCTGAATTTCCATCCGGCGGATCTCTACAGGCGGTTGCATGCCTGCCGCGATCCGCTGGACTTTGCCGTGCAGGGGCCGGAGTTCCCTGCCTTGCAGCGAGCCTACGCTGAGGATCTCGAGCGAGCGCGCCAGACTCCGGTCGAGGCCATCGGCAGCCGCAGCGCAGCGGTATTCCTGCCCGACGCGAAATGGAGCAGGCGAATCGGCGGAATGCTGGCAAACGAACTGGCGCAAAACTTTCCATCGCGCGCGCATGCCGTGCTGATGCGGAACGGGGACGGCTATGTCGTCAGCCTGCGTGCTCCGCACCCGGTGGCGCCCGGTTCTGACCAACCAGGCATCGATCAGATCGCGAGGATGTTCGCCGGGGGAAACGGCCGCGAGAAGGCGGCCGGCATCCCGTTGCTGCCGCTGGCACAAGTAGGAATACTTTTCGAAGCGTTGCGCGCGGGCTACGAAACTCCTCCTGCGCCGCCGCGCTGAGAGACGCGGCGGCGCAGGAAACGGTCAGCCCTTCCTGGCCTTGATCTCGGTCCAGATCCTGTTGAGAAGCTGGCGCTCCTTGCGGTTCATGTCTTTGAGCTGTTCGAGCTTCTTGGCCGTTTCGGCGTCCGGGAATACCGCCTTGATCGCCTTGATCTCCGGCTTGATCGCCGACATGGCCTCGGAATTCGGATTGCCCGACCCGGTGATATTCGTCAGCGCGGCGGAGTTCTTGCCGTCGAGCATGAAGTTGATGAACTGATGCGCCAGGTCGGGCCGCGGCGCGGTCTTGGCGATGACCATCGCATCCAGGGCCAGCACGGCGCCTTCCTTGGGCAGGGCATGGCGGATGTGGAACTTCTGCTTCGCCTCCTGTGCGCCGGTCTCCGCCTGGAAAATATCATTCGAGTAGCCGTGCGACACCCAGATGTTGCCGGTGGAAAGCTCCTTGATGTAGCCCTGTGCCATAAACGCCGCCCAGTAGGGCTTGGCCTTGATGATCACATCCTTGGCTTCCTGCCAGTGCTTGGGATCGCGGTCGTTGACGGAGTAGCCGAGATACTTGAACGCCGCCGCCATCAGCTCGCTCTGGCTGTCGAGGACGGTGACCTTGCCCTTGATCTTCGCCAGGATCCTGGGATCAAAAATTACCGCCCAGGAATCCACTGTGATGCCCAGCTCCTTCATCTTCGCGTCGTTGTAGCCGAGCAGGGTGATGGACATCGCATAGGGCACGGAATACTTGTTGCCGGGATCGAACTCGGTATTCAGGTAAGCCGGCATCAGGTTCTTGAAGTTTGGCAGCTTGCTCTTGTCGAGCGGCTGCAGCCAGCCCGCCTTGCCCATGCTGGCCACATAGTTGGAGGTCGGCACCATCACGTCGTAGCCCTTGGCGCCGGCGGCCAGCTTGGCGAGCAGCTCTTCGTTGTCGCCGTAGAAATCCTGCACCACCTTGCACTTGCATTGCTTTTCGAAACTGGCCACCGCTTCCGGCGCGATGTAGTCGTTCCAGTTGTACAAGTGCAACTCATCGGCCGCCATCGCGGGCAAGCAGACAAACGACAGGATGCACAGCAGCTTTTTCATGGTGGCTCTCTCCGTGGCGGGTTGGATCTAGGTTGAACTGGCTGGCGCCAGACGGTAATAATCCTAGGGTAAAAAATCCGGTTCGTCCCGTCCAGCGTTTTTGCGCTTTTTACGAGGCCTGGTCCGCCCTCAGGGCGCCGGGCGAAAGCCGGGACGCGATCATGATGAGCGCCAGCGTGAGCAGCATCAGGAGTGTTGACACGGCATTGATCTCCGGAGTGACCGATATCTTCACCATGGTATAGATCTGCAGCGGCAGGGTGGTCGAGCCCACGCCCGCGGTGAAAAAGGTGATGACGAAATCATCAATCGACAGGGTAAAGGCCATCAGGGCGCCGGCCACAACACCGGGCATGATCAGCGGCAGAGTCACCAGGCGAAAGGCCCGCCAGGGCGTCGCGCCGAGGTCGCGGGCGGCTTCGGTGAGACTCTCGTCCATGCCGGCCAGGCGTGAGCGCACGACGATGGCGACGAAGCCAACGCAGAAGGCGATGTGCGAAAGGATGATGGAGATCATGCCCAGAGAAATGTTCAGCAGGACGAAGAAAATCAGCAGTGACACGCCCATCAGGATCTCGGGGATGGCGATCGGCGCCAGCACCAGAACCGGCAGCAACCGCGACCTGAACCGGTACATCGCATAGCCCGCCATTGTGCCAAGCACCGTCGAAGCAGCGCTGGTCACCAGTCCGATCACCAGCGAGTTCCAGGCTGCCCGCAACATTTTCTCGTTGTGGAACAACTTTTCGTACCAGGAGAATGTGAATCCGACCCACTCTGCATTCAGGCGCGAGTCGTTAAAGGAATAGACAACGACAATCGCCAGGGGCGCATACAGGAAGACATAGGCCAGGAAGCCCGCCGTCCACAGCCAGGGCGAACGGCGATTCATTCGGAGCGGCCCTGGCTCATGTGCGCTGCCGCCTGCCGACGAAGGCGGCCAGGCCGGCGATGCCGATTGCCATGACCGTCAGCACCATCGACAGCACACTGCCGAAGGGCCAGTCGCGGGTATCGAGAAATTGCTGCTTGATGACGTTGCCGATCATGATGCCCTCGGTGCCGCCGAGGATGTCGGGGATCGCGAAAATGCCCAGGGCCGGGATGAAGACCAGGGCCGCACCGGCGTAAACACCTGGCAGCGACAGCGGAAAGGTCACGCGCCAGAAGCGCCACCATGCGTTGGCGCCAAGATCCTGGGCGGCATCCAGCAATGCCGGATCATGCTTCTCGAGGTTTGCGTAAAGCGGCAGCACCATGAACGGCAGGTGCACGTACACGAGCCCGACGATCACCGCGAACGGCGTGTAGAGAAGGCTTACCGGCTCGACGCCGAACAGGCCAATGAAATAGTTGAGCGCCCGCACGAACACCGATTGCGGGCCGAGGATGATCATCCAGGCGTAGACACGGATCAGGAAGTTCGACCAGAACGGCAGGATCACCAGCAGCACCAGCAGGTCGCGGTGCTTCTTCGGGCTGCGCGCGATCAGCATCGCCAGCGGATAGGCGATCACCAGGCAAACGATAGTCGTCACCGCCGCGTACGTGAACGACTTGATGAACAGTTCGGTATAGAGGAAATCCGAGAAAAAGCGGCCGTAGCTTTCCGTGGTGAGATCGAGATGCGTACCGGTTTCGTCTTCCGGGAAAACCGGCGAGAGCCCGCCGAATTCCCCGGGAAAGCGGAACGACGCGAGCACCATGATCAGCACCGGCGCGGCGAAGAACACCAGCAGGTAGGCGAGCGGCGGCCCGCCGATCAGCCATTTGTGAAGCCGGTTCTGTTTAGCTCCAGAAATCATATTCAGTCGTTCAGGAAATGGCCGGCATCGTAGCGCCAGCCCACCTGGACCTGGTCACCCGCTTCAAAAAACTTGGTGCGGCCGGCGGCGGAATTGGGCAACAGTGCCTCGATGCGCATGCCGCTGGCGAGTTCGACGATGTAGACGGTGACGTCGCCGAGGTAGAGAAAATCGTGGACCTTGCCGGAGAAGCGGTTGAAGTCCGGCGATTCGGGCAGGTCGCGGGCGATGGCCACCTTTTCAGGGCGCAAGGCGAGCACGCCCTTGAGCCCTGGATCGTCGCCCTCGACATTCAGCGCGGTGACCTCGCCTATGCCGGCTAGGCTTACGGCCATGCGGTCGCCCTGGCAGGCGCCGATCTCACCTTCGAGCAGGTTGCACTGGCCGATGAAATCGGCGACGAAGCGGTTCTTCGGGAAGCTGTAGATTCTGGAAGGCTCGTCCACCTGTTCGACCCGGCCCAGGTTCATCACCGCGATCCGGTGCGACAGCGCCAGGGCCTCGCCCTGGTCGTGGGTGACGTAGACGAACGTCACGCCAATTTCCTTCTGCAGCCCGATCAGTTCGAGCTGCACGCTTTCCTTGAGCTTGGCATCGAGCGCCGCCAGCGGCTCGTCCAGCAGCAGGAGTTTGGGCCGGTTGATCAGCGCGCGGGCCACGGCCACCCGTTGCTTCTGCCCGCCCGAGAGTTCGGTCGGGTAGCGCCTGCCCATGCCGGTCAGGCGCACGTCCTCGAGCGCTTCCTCGACGCGCCGGCCGATCTGCGAAGCATCGACATTGGCCATTTTCAGGGGGAAGGCGATGTTCTGTTCCACCGTCATGTGCGGAAACAGCGCATAGCTCTGGAATACGGTGTGGATGTTGCGGGCTTCCGGCGGGATGCCGGTCATGTCCTTGCCGTCGACGACGATCTGGCCTGCGTCAGGGGCGTCGAAGCCGGCGATCATCCGCAGCAGGGTGGTCTTGCCGCAACCGGAGGGTCCGAGCAGGGTGAAAAACTCACCGGCCTCGATGCTGAGGCTTACATCATTGACCGCGGTGAACTCGCCGAAGCGCCGGGTAACGTTACGGATCTCGAGTAGCGCCATGCCCTGTCTGCCCTGCCCCAGTCTTTTTGCAAAGCGGCAATTCTATCAACCCCTGAAGCTGCGGGGCCGGATTTGCGCTGCACGATCGGGGGGAAGACAAAAAAGACGCGGGTCCTTTGGGGGACCCGCGTAACAGGGTATCGCCGGATTAGGCTTGCCGCCGGTTGGCGGCAGCGAAATCCAAGGGGCTAGAAGAACACTGCGGCGCGCAACGTGACCGCCGTTTCGTCCTCGGTTGTTCCCCCGACCACGGCAACGGGCGTGTCGAAGTCGGTCTGGATGTAGTTCAGATAAACACGGGTATTGGTGTTGGGTATCCACTTAAGGCCTACGGTAATCGCTTCGGCCTCGTTGGTCGTCCCCGCAGTCAGCACACCGGTGCCTGCCGCATTCGAGGAAGTGAAGTCGCCCGCATCCCAAACGCTGTAGCGGAGGCCGACTTCCCAGGCCCCCCAGCCTTCGGCACCTTTCTTGAAGGCGCGGTTCGGCTTGATCGCGCCCCAGCCGCCGCTCTTGTACGCGTCAGAGTACTTCTCGCCAGTAATCAGCCAGCTGATGCTTGCGTAGTAGGAGGAAATGTCGCGATCGTAACTCACGCCTCCGGCGCTGGTGCCGGAAAAATTAGCGTTGATCATTTCGCCCTGCAACTTGAACTGGTTCACGGCCAGTATCAGTTCAGCGCCGGTGCGTTCGCGGTCGGTTTCAGTGCCGGTGAACGCCAAAGGCGTGAAAAATGTCAGTCCGCGACCTTCAGTCCGGCCGCTTGGGCCGGCGGCAACCGGGATCGTGCCGGTTGTATAGGCGGCACCCAGGTGGATGATCGCATCCTTGTTGCCCGTCATCTCTGCGATGTTCACGGCAACACGGGCCAGAAGGTCTTTGTCATCGACTACCGCACTGGTTTCGTTTGCGTTCTTCCCGGAACCATTGGAAGCCGCTACGGCATAGACAAATCCCTTGCCCGCCTGGCCGTGGAACATGAGACCGCGTTCCTTGCCCGGCACAAGGCCGTTGGCAAAGCCGCGTTCCTGGAAATCGAGGAATCGCGAACTGGTCAGCTCTTCAAGGCTAAACGGCATCTTGAACTGGCCCATGCGGAGCTTGACCGGCAGGCCGTTGTAATCCACGTGCGCGACGTCGAGGTCCGCACCCAACGCGCCAAAATCGGCGTTGACGGCATATCCCCAGTCGCCGTAGACCTTGCCCGATACGCCGAGATAGGCCCGTCGAACATCGAACGTATCCGCGGAGTTTGCGTTCGTGGAATCTTCCGAGAATGTCCTCAGGTCCGCATGGACGCGGCCGTTGACCGAAATGGAATGCTGCTTGTCGCCCGATTCCCAGGAAAATCCATCTTTGAATGTTCCCTTGAGGTTGGCTGCTGCACCTTCCTTTTCCTTGGTCTTGTGCTCTTCTTCCAAGGCGGCTTCGAGTGCCTGCTTGCGCCTCTCTGTGCGCACGTCCGTGCGCATTTCCTGGTACTCCTCTTCGGACAGGACGCCCTTGACACGCAGCTTGTCCAGCAGGGTTTCCATGTCCGCCTGGGCCGGTGCGGCAAGGCCGGCACAAAGGGCGGCCACCGAGGCGGCCAGGATCAGGCGCTTCGGCCCGGCGACGTTCGACTTTTCGACTCCCATTCATTTCTCCCGAGTTTCAGACACATCCTCAGCACCGGACCAATCTGGTGCTTCAACGGGGCGAATTCTGGGGGTCGAATGTGACAAAACGATGAATGCAGTATTTCCCGGGGATGACGGGAGCACCGCAAACTGCCGGAAAATAAAGCCCATAAGGGTTTCAGGCGAACAGGAAGTAGAGCTGGATCAGCAGGAATATGACCAGGACGCCCACCAGGCCGCCGAGGAGGCGGTTGCGCTTTTGCTGGGCGCCCAGCACGGCCAGCAGCGCCGCGAGCTGGGCGGTATCGCGGCCCTCGCTGAGCGCCCGATACAGCAACCGCGGCAACTGCGGCAACAGCACCCCCCACTGCGGGGCTTCGCTGCGGATGTTGCGCAGCAGGCCACGCCAGCCGATCTGTTCCGACATCCAGGTTTCCAGGTAAGGCTTGGCCGTTTTCCAGAGGTCGAGGTCCGGGTCGAGATCCCGGCCCAGGCCTTCGATATTGAGCAGCGTTTTCTGC
>JBKJUC010000047.1:0-5600 GCA_046590325.1 Burkholderiales bacterium
CGGTCAGCGTCGCGGAGGCGGCTACGGTATTCGAACCGGCGTTGGTGGAGGTCACCGCGCCAACTGCGATGGTGTTTGTATAAGACCCGGCCGTGCTGCTGGTGACGCTCACCGTCACCGTACAACTGCCGGAAGCGGGAATGGTACCTCCCGCGAGCGAAACCGTACCCAGCCCGATTGTCGCCGAGGCTGTGCCGCCCGCGCAGGTTGTCGAAGCCGTCGTGGCGTTGGTCAATCCTGCCGGATAAGTGTCGGTAAACGCGGCCCCGGTGATGGAAACGGCGTTGCTATTGGATAGCGTGATCGTCAGGACCGAGGATGCGCCAGTAGCGATCGGGCTGGTACCAAAGGATTTGGTGACCGTCGGACGGGCAAGCACGGTAAGCGTCGCGCTTGCTGCTACAGTATTCGAACCGGCGTTGGGGGAGGTAACGGCGCCGACTGCGATGGTGTTTGCATAAGACCCGCCCGTGCTGCTGGTGACGCTCACTGTTACGGTGCAACTGCCGGAGGCAGGAATAGTCCCTCCGCTTAACGAAACGCTGCCGCCTCCCGCGACCGCTGTGATCGTGCCGCCAGCGCAGGTCGTGCTCCCCGCCGACGGGGAGGCATTAACCAGATTTACCGAGTAGGTGTCAGTGAACGCCGTCCCTGTAATTGCGGTGGTGTTCGAGTTACTCAACGTGATCGTGAGCGTCGAGGTCACGCCCGTCGCGATCTGAGTCGGACTGAATGATTTGGCCACGGTCGGAGGCGCCATCACGGTGAGCGTCGTCGTGCCGAAACTGGCCGCGAACCTGTGAGTGCCAGTGTTGGTCAACGGATAATTCGCGGTAATTGTCTGGGTTCCGGTCGCTGTGGGCGTATAGGTCACCGCGCAGCTCACCGAGAAACCGCCCGCCGGCGCAAGCGTGCAGGTGGGCGAGCTGAAGCTGCCCGCACCGGATGAACTGAACGTCACCGTTCCCGATGGCACCGCATCCTGGCCGCCTCCGATAATGTCGGTAACCGTCGCCGTGCAGACGGCCGGCGCGTTGATGCCCACAGGGTTGGGAGTACACGTAACAGTTGTAGTCGTGGGATGGCCGTTCGACGGGTTGTGCGCGCGTGCGGGCAGAACACTTAACCCTAAGGCCACCATCATCAGGAGCAGACGAATGAATTTGATGGTGTTCATCGTGACAGGACCGCCCGCAATTGCCGTTCCACGTAGCACAGGCTTGCTAGGGTGCCTTTCGAGGCGGTCGCCGTGAGGCGATAGACTTGGACTTTCACACCCGCCTCCGTCGTAGCGGCGCTGCATCCGCCGGCGCGGCGACGGTCGCCAGAATCGATACCAGCAACGTCGCCGCGGAGATGAATCTCAGCACCCGCCAAGACTCTTTTCCGGGGGCCAGCAGGCTTGTCATGCCTTCCTTCGTATTCAGGTTGATCGACATGGAGTTGTCACCGTGTTATTTGGCCATCGTCGCCTGCAACTGGCGCTCGACGTAGTTCTGTCCGGGCGCCGCGTTGTTCGGACAGGTGGGCGCAGGCCTGTTGCATGCCGTGGACGTAATCAGATAAACGGATCCGGTGGCCGCGGTGACCTCCGAATAGGGCGTCTCCAGGCAAGTCACGGTGACAGTGAAGTCCGTCAATGTGCCGCCCGGAACGAATGTCGCGCCCGCACAGGAGCCATTGCGCAAGGCCTGGAATGCCTGCCATTCGATGCCGGCGCGTGCGGCCTGGTAGGCGCGAGAGCCTTGCAGGTCCAATGCGCTGGATGCCTGCTGGAGGCCGGATACCGTGACGAGGAATGCCCCCAGCGCCGCGAGAACAATGATCAGGAAAATCGCTGTGATCAGGCTGACACCATGCTGTTTGCGGGGGGCGTTCATGGCACGTTGCTCACGTGAACCTGGTAGTACAGGCTGATCGTTTCGCCGCCCTGGGTAAGCGCAAGGGTGAGGGCCACCAACCCCGCGCGGCGGCCCGCCTGCTGCGCATACACGAAATTGCAGTCGGTCACGCTACCTGCAAGCACGGCGGTCGCGCCTCCCGGAGCACCTGCGGCCTGCGCTGTACTGAATCCATATCCCGTGTAACGCCGCAGCACCCCCGCCCCCGGCGAGCATTCATAGGTAACCGGCTCGTTGACGATCTGGAAGCGCTTTGAAGCGGATTCGAACGGCAGGCGGTTCGTCGAAGTGAAATTTATGGCGGTCAGGCTGCCCGTGGCAGCGGAACGGACCCGCCGCACATCGGTGACGGCGGTGGCCCCGGAATACGCATCGGCGCCGGGAATGCCGAGGTTGTAGACCACCAGCCAGCTGTTTCCGGCCGACAGGGTGATGGCCGGACCGACGATATCGAATGAGATGTCGGCGGTCGTGAAATCCAGGATATCGCCCGCGTTGCCGCTGGTCTGCGCCGCACGATAGCGCCCGCCGGCGACGACGGGGATGAACTCCAGGTAACAGGCGGTGGCGCATGTCCCGGTGACGCGCACGCTGTTCGGCAATGCGGCCTTCAACTCCCGATGCATGCGGCGCAACGCGGTATCCGCGGTGTCAACCAGCTGGGCGCGGCGATTGACGTCGAAATAGGCCTGAACCGGACCGCGGATGAATACGGCAACAGCGCTGGCGAGCACCCCCATGATCACGATGACGATGATCGCTTCGGTGAGCGTGAAGCCGCGCTGCCTGTCCAGGGCTGCGCCCACGGATCCCGCTGTTCGCCTTGGGGTCATGGCGGGCTGGTCGGTGCGTAGCGGGTGCGATACCCGCTCAGGGTGATGTTCTCGCCGCGCGGACTGGTAACCGTCACATCGATGAGCAGCGATTGCAGCCTGCCGTTGCCGTCGTTCGCCGTAACCTGGGTTCCAGCCGGGCCGAGATTCTGCGCCGTTACCGCTACAACAGCGCGATAGCCGGCCGGACCGGGGAGTGTCTGGGACGGATCGATGATGCCGGCGGGAGTTGCCGTGGCAGTGTCAAAGCCGTTGTAGTCGTTGACGTTGTCGAATGGAATTGTCGTGCTGTAGCGGGTTTCAGGACCTGCTTCCGGCCCAAGGCCTTCCATCGTGCCCCCCACCACGCAGTTGTTTCCGGACAACACCACGCTTGCGTCGGAAGCGGTCGCGTCATCGGGGTCGCGGCAGGTAAAAGGCATCAACTCGATTTCCTCAAGCATCGCTTCCGCAATCGCGATCAGTTGCTTGCGTGCCGCTGGATCGGCGCTTTTCTGCGTTGTAACGTAGAAAACGGACAGGATGCCGGCCACACCAATGCTTACGATCACCACGAACATGATCAATTCGATGAACGTGAAGCCGGACTGCCGGCCGGTACGACCGGTCCGCATCCGATTACTGGACATAGCCCGTTTCCGACTGGACCGTAAAGGTTCGGACGCCGTCTCCGGTAACAGTGACGGTTACCGGGCCAGCACTGGGCCTGCCAAGGCCATCGAAACGGAAATCGGAAGTGGCGGCCAGCGTTACCCCGGTGGGCGCCGTCACCGCGAAAGGCGTGACGCCTCGCGGAGAGACGAGATTGCCGCTGCAGGCGGCAGGCAACGCATTGTCCGGCGAGTAGGAAATTGTGAGCGCGCCGGAAGTGAATACCAGGCATACGCTGCGACGCTTCGCAATGGCGTCCTTCTGGGCGAAGCGCACCGAGGCCTGAACTTCGTCAAAGAAACCGGTGGTATCGAAGGTCCGGGTGTTCAGCCTGGGAATCGCAACAGCCGCAAGAATGCCGATCAGGATCAGGACCACGACAAGCTCGACCAGTGTAAAACCCGAGGCCACAAGCCGGTCGTGCTTTCTGGTGGGAACACGCTTGGCCATAGGGTTGGGTGCGGCACGCGATCAAATGCGCGCCTTCCCGATTTCAAGCTAACTCAGTTGACGACAGGTTCATGGCGCGCGCGGTTTGGCGTCATGACACTGTTCCTGCATTGCCCACACGCGATTCGAGGTATCTGGCCGATCATTTAACGCCGTACCGACCGCGGCGGACAGGGCGACGACTGCCCTGTCCGCCAGCTACCGGGGGATCTCGAAACCGCAACACGAATCCGCTCCGTGATTGCGTGGATTTACTACGATGCGCAAACGATCACTGCGCTCGCCGTTTGGGCCGGTGTGACATTGCTGTTGGTCACCGTGCAGGTTGACGTCGCGCCATCAGCGCAGGTACCAGCGCCACTCACGGCATAATTGGCCGGCAGGCCGCCAGCCAGCAGCGTCGTGATATTGGTGTTGACAGCGGCACATCCCGCAATCGCAACGGCACTTCCGTTGCTGGCCTTACGGGCCGCGTAGTTGATGCTAGTCGCCGAAGAAATCGCGGCAGCAACGCCGGAAGCAGCAGCCGCACCGGCTTGCGACGAGAGGTCAACGAAACGTGGCAACGCGACCGCGGACAGAATGCCCAGGATCACGATAACCACAACCAGTTCGATCAAGGTAAAGCCTTTTTGTACGAGGTTCATGTTGTTTCTCCATCTCCTGACAAGTTAAAAAAACTTCCAGACTGCGGTCAGCGGCACGAGGCCATCCGCCGGTATTGCTAACAACCTGTAGCGTTCACGCCGATCCCGGGTGAAAAATTTGCGGCGGCAGGCGAGGTATAAGTCACCGTGCAAAATCCGGCCGTTCCACCGCTGATATCGATGGTCAGCGTGTCGCTTGCGCCGCCGCCGCCGCCGCTCAGGGCGACGGCGTCGGACACCGTGTTGAGCTGGAGGGCCAGTACGATGCCGGCGGCATCCGCTGTCGGGTAGCCATGAAAAAGCGTCACGTTCTGCCCCTCCATCGACACGTTTGCCGCCCCACTCGTGACCGTATTGGTCGCGATCGTCATCGCATGTGCGAGTGCCGCGGCCGAGCGTATGCCCCCGTATATCGCCTGCGCCTTGGCTGCCCGCGCCTGCTGCTGCAGGGCGATATAGCGCGGCAGGGCGACCGCAGCGAGGATCGCGATAATGCTGATCGTCACCACCAGTTCGATCAGGGTAAAACCAAGCTTCCGTCTGTTCATAGCGCTTTCCTCTCGGCTCCGATGGTCAGGTAATGCAGAAGTTGTGCCAGCTTGTCTAAAACCATTTTCCATCTGTCACCTGGACCAGGGTGACCCACTGCGGCGTCGATGCCGCATTTACCGCCTGCCGCGCCCCTGACGCCCCCTCCTGCAACCGCACGACGCGCAAGCGCACGGTGTAGTCGCGATAGGATTCCGGGGTGAAAAACCGCCTGTTGTTGGCCGTATAAACAAGTTCGTGATGCCTGCGGTCGAAATACCAGCGCCCATTAACGTCACTATCCGGCTCAGCATCGAATTCCCCCAAATAGTTGGGAGGCCTGGACTCAAGCCAGTTGATCGGGTTTTCGTCTGCCAGTGTCGAGATTTCCGACAGCTTGTCGCGGATGAGCAGGTCGCCGATGCGGTACCGCAGGCCGGTACGCAGGTGGGCAATGGTCACCTCGACCGCTGTCATTTCGGCGTACTCCTGCATATAGCGCATGCGATCAAGCATGACGCCGCCAAGCACGCCGAACACGGCGACCACGACCAGCAGCTCGAGACGACTGAAACCCTGCTGTAGCGAAT
>JBKJUC010000147.1:0-13648 GCA_046590325.1 Burkholderiales bacterium
GGGTCAGCGCGGTGTTCAGGCCGCCTGGATCTGGAGCCTCAGGAATGCGGGGGCATGCTCGGGATTCAGGAAGGTCACGTATTCCCAAGCTGCCTCGTCTTCCATCAGGGTTCGCAACAAGCCGTTGTTGAGGGCATGGCCGGACTTATGTGCCGAATAGGCGCCAATCACCGGGTGCCCCAAGAGGTACAGGTCACCGATCGCATCCAGCGCCTTGTGTTTCACGAACTCGTCCTCGTAACGCAGGCCATCGGCATTCAACACCCGGTATTCATCCATCACGATGGCATTGTCCAGGCTGCCGCCGAGCGCCAGGCCCTGCGCCCGCATGTTCTCGACGTCCTGCATGAAGCCAAACGTACGCGCCCGGCTCACCTCCTTGATATAAGAGGTATGCTCAAAGTCCACCACCACGCGCTTGTTGGAATTTGCAAATACCGGGTGCTTGAAATCGATGCTGAAATCCACCCGGAAGCCGTTATAGGGCTCGAACTTCACCCACTTGTCGCCCTGCTTCACCTCGACCGTCTTCCTGATGCGGATGAACCGTTTGGCTACAGGCTGTTCCTCGATTCCCGCCGACTGCAGCAGAAACACGAATGGCGAAGCCGAGCCGTCCATGATGGGCACTTCGCCGGCGGTGAGTTCGACATAAACATTGTCGATGCCCAAACCGGCAAGCGCAGACATGAGGTGCTCAACGGTCTGCACCCTTGCCCCGCTTTTTTCCAGGCAGGAGGACAGGCGCGTGTCGCCCACGGCGTAGGGGTCGGCCTTGATGTCGACGACGGGATCGAGATCCACTCGCCGGAACACGATGCCCGTATTCGGCGCAGCAGGCCGCAACGTGAGATACACCTTTTCTCCCGTATGCAGCCCCACACCCGTGGCGCGAACAATGTTTTTCAGCGTGCGTTGTTTGATCATGTCAATGCACTCCCGCAGTGCGGCCTCGTGGACCACTCCCCGCAGTCAATGATAAATATATGATTAGATTACCATAGCTGCTGGCGACAATCCAGCATCCGGATTTCATGTCGTGCCGCAACAATGCTGTGGGTCTAGATCACCTAATCCGCCTGTTTACGCAAAAATGCTGGAATGTCGAGCATGTCGACGCCGGATTGCTTCATCGCCTCCACTGCGGCATCCCTCGAGCGGCGGCGCATTACTGCCGGCGCCTCCAGATCGCCATAGTTCACCTCCAGCGGCATGGAGTCTGTGCCCGTTTTTACGACGCTCAACGGCTTCTGCTGATGGCGGTTGACCGCTCCGCCAAGCCCGGTGGCAACCATGGTGACCCGCAGCCTGTTTTCCATCGTTTCGTCGATTACCGTTCCCACGATGACGGTGGCGTCTTCTGCGGTGAAACCCTTGATGGTGTTCATCACCTCGTGCACTTCCTTCATTTTCAAGCTGTTGCTCGCCGTGATATTCACCAGCACGCCACGCGCACCCGCCAGATTGACGTCTTCGAGCAGCGGACTCGCCACTGCCTGTTCCGCCGCCAGGTGGGCACGATCTACCCCAGATGCAACCGCAGAACCCATCATTGCCATGCCCATTTCCGACATGACGGTACGCACGTCCGCAAAGTCGACGTTAACCAGGCCCGGACATTTGATGACCTCCGCAATGCCGGCGACTGCGCCGTGCAGAACCGTGTTTGCCGCCTTGAATGCGTCCAGCATGCTGACGTCCTCGCCCAGTACCTGCATCAGCTTGTCATTCGGGATAACGATAAGAGAGTCGACATGGCGGGAAAGTTCTTCGAGGCCCTGATTCGCCACTTTTTGCCGCTTGCCCTCGAAAGCGAACGGCTTGGTGACAACTGCGACGGTCAGGATCCCGAGTTCACGCGCCGCTTCCGCGACGATCGGCGCAGCACCGGTGCCCGTGCCGCCGCCCATTCCGGCCGTCAGGAAAAGCATGTCCGCGCCCTCGATCAGCTCAATGATGCGCTCGCGGTCCTCCATCGCTGCCTCACGGCCGATGTCGGGGTTCGCGCCGGCTCCCAGCCCCTTTGTGACGTTGGGTCCGAGCTGGAGCAACGTCTTGGCCTTGTTGCGCTTGAGCGCCTGCGAATCCGTGTTGGCGCATATGAACTCCACGCCATCCACCCCTTCGCCGATCATGTGGTCAACGGCATTGCCGCCGCAGCCTCCCACTCCAACTACCTTGATCACTGCTTCCTGAGGTTGTGTATCCACGATTTCAAACATCAGCCGTCTCCTTGGTTAGTGAATAAAAACTTTAAGAACCCAACTCCCTTGAATCCGCATTGCTAGAAATTCGTCTCGAACCATTTCTTCATGCGTCCGAGGATTTGTTTGATGGAACCGCTTTGCATTTTCTCGATCTGCTGGCGATGGTGCTGACCCATTCCGGCCATGAGCAGGCCGACTCCGGTGGAATATCGCGGATTGCGGATCACTTCCGAGAGGCCACCCGCATAGCCCGGCAGCCCAAGCCTCACCGGCATGTGGAAGACTTCCTCGCCGAGTTCCACCATTCCCTGCATGGAGGCGCTGCCCCCGGTGATCACGATGCCGGACGAGAGCAGTTCTTCAAACCCGCTGCGGCGCAGTTCGGCCTGGACCAGGGAATAGAGCTCTTCCACTCTGGGCTCAATCACTTCAGCCAAAGTCTGGCGTGACATCTTCTTGGTTCCGCGCTCGCCCACACCGGGTACCTCGACCATCTCCTGCGGGTCGGCCAGTTCGCGCAGTGCACAGCCATAACGACGCTTTATCTCCTCGGCTTCCTTGGTCGGCGTGCGCAGCGCCATGGCGATGTCGTTGGTTATCTGGTCTCCAGCAATTGGGATGACCGCCGTATGACGTATTGCGCCTTGCGTGAACACAGCGATGTCCGAGGTGCCACCGCCAATGTCCACCAAGCAGACGCCCAGGTCTTTCTCGTCTTCCGAGAGCACGGCCATCGCAGAGGCAAGCGGTTGCAGGATGAGATCATTGACCTCGAGCCCGCAGCGCCTGACGCATTTCATGATGTTCTGTGCCGCCGACACCGCGCCGGTGACAATATGTACCTTGACCTCCAGTCGTACGCCGCTCATGCCCAGCGGTTCGCGCACGTCTTCCTGGCCGTCAATCACGAACTCCTGGTTGAGCACATGCAGGATCTGCTGGTCAGTGGGAATCGGGATCGCCTTGGCAGTTTCCACCACCCTGTCGACGTCAGTCTGCGCGACCTCCCGATCCTTGATGGCCACCATGCCGTGGGAATTGAAGCTGCGGATGTGGCTGCCGGCAATGCCGGTCCAGACATCGCGAATCTTACAATCGGCCATCAGCTCCGCCTCCTCCAGCGCGCGTTGGATCGCGTTGACGGTAGATTCGATGTTCACGACCACGCCCTTCTTTAGCCCACGGGAAGGCGAGCTGCCCATGCCGATGACTTCGAAGCCGCCCTCGGGCTTCATTTCCGCAACGATGGCCGCGATCTTGGAGGTGCCGATGTCCAGACCCACGATCAAGTTCTTGTTATCCTTCCTGCCGCTCAATGCCATCGTTTTATCGATTCCGGTTCTTCAGGTTTTTTTCGGGGACCACTTCAGTCCCGGACTTCTTACTGCGAAACCATTGCTGTAGCGCAGGTCGACGTGCAACAGCGACTGTGGAAGCTGGGCGGTGGCCTTCGCGTAGGCGCTCACGAAGGTTGCCAGCCGGCCGTCGAGGTTATCCCGTCCCAGCTCGATCACCATCCCGTCGTCCAGTTTCAATTGCCAGGCTCGGCGCGGCGACACGCGGATCTGGGCGATTTTCCTATCCATCGGCGCAACCAATTTCTCGAACTCTGCATAGCGGGCCACCACCTCCGCGGCCATTTCATCGGGACCGATAAACACCGGCAGGACGCTGTTGATGGCCGCCTCGAAAACCTCACCCTGCGCATTCACCAGCCCAGTGGATCCCCATCGCGCCAGCGGGCGATGCTCTTGCATCGCGACTTCCAGCCGGTCTGGCCAGTAGCGGCGCACATTGACCCTGCGCACCCACGGCAGCTTTTCGAATCCGGCTCGCGCCCGGGCCAGATCGACAGTGAAAAAATTCCCGCGCAGTTCGCGGGCAATCACGGCCTGCACCTGTTCCTGCGTTAGATGCGCCGTTTCTCCCGTCACCTGGATCTCGCGCAGCGGGAATATCGGCAGGCGCACGAAGTAGTGAGCGGCGCAATACAAAGCCACGGCGGCGGCTAAGGCAAACAGCAGGTTCGCAGTCGTCCGCAGGCTGGCGGCGTTATCCCACATGGGCGCCCTCCAAAATTTTCAGCGCAAGGTCAGGGAAGGAAATTCCCGCCTGGCGGGCAGCCATGGGCACCAGGCTGTGGCCTGTCATGCCCGGCGACGTATTCATTTCCAGGAAGCAATACGAACCATCGGCACGCAGGATCAGGTCCGCCCGACCCCAACCTTCGCAACCCAGCACCTTGAACGCATTCAGGGTCACAGCCCGGATGTCGTCCTCGATGTCCGTGGGGACGCCCGACGGGCAGTGGTACTTGGTGTCGTCGGTGAAATACTTGTTCTGGTAATCGTAGTTGCCGCCAGGCGCCTCGATCCAGATCAGCGGCAGCGCCTGGTCCCCAAGCACGGAGGCCGTAAGTTCCTTGCCGGCGATGAACTCCTCCGCCAGGACCGCTGGGTCATGGCGGGCGGCGAGTTCATAAGCCCCCGCAAGTTGCTCCGCCGACGTAACCTTGCTCAGGCCGATCGTCGAGCCCTCATGCACCGGTTTGACGATCAACGGCAATCCGAGGGTCTGCACGACATTTTTCCAGTCCGATTTCGCTTCGAGGAGCATGTCCCGGGGCGAGGGTATTCCCACTGCCTGCCAAATGAGCTTCGTTCGCCATTTGTCCATAGCCAGGCTGCTCGCCATCACGCCGCTGCCGGTATAGGGAATGCCAAGCAACTCGAGCGCGCCTTGCACCGTGCCGTCTTCTCCAAAGCGTCCATGAAGGGCAATGAAGGCGCGCTGGAAACCTTCACGCTTCAGTTCGGAAAGCGCTCGAGCCGCTGGATCGAATGCGTGGGCATCCACTCCGCGCTCGCGCAGGGCGCCGATCACCGCATTGCCGCTCAAAAGAGATATCTCCCGCTCTGCTGAGCGGCCGCCCAGTAGCACAGCAACTTTTCCGAAGTTATTCATCGCTGGTTGCCTTCACTGGCTTCGTCGCATGGGCGGCCGACACACGCCTCCACGGTCGCATCCCCATGAATGGGGCCCCTGCTCCGCGCTCCGGCGTGCCCACCCATCCGCACAGCAACTTTTCCCAAGTGCCGCCCGCTCATGCCTTTTCCTCGCCCACGATTCGCACTTCCTGCTCCAGCTTGACCCCGGTCTTCTGTTTCACCGTTTCTCGCACCAGGCCGATCAGTTCTTCGATGTCGCGCGCGGTCGCGTTACCGGCATTGACGATGAAATTTGCATGCTTCATCGAGACTTCTGCGCCGCCGATACGCCTGCCTTTCAGGTCGCAGGACTCGATCAGCCGCGCTGCAAAACTCCCCGGAGGGTTGCGGAACACCGAACCGGCATTCGGTTCGGCCAGCGGCTGAGTGGCGATGCGCCTTGCCAGCAGGTCCTTAATGGTCTTGCGCGCGCCTTCGCCGTCCCCTTTGCGGAAGCGGAACCAAGCGGCCACGAAGAATTCATCGGCAGCGGACAGCGGAAGGACATGGCGATAGCCGATTGCGAACTCGCGCGGCTCACGGATCTGCAGTCGGCCGGCACGATCAATGGTGCGCACCCTGGTGACCACGTCCCAGGTTTCCGCGCCATAGCAGCCGGCATTCATGGCAAGCGCGCCGCCGACGGTTCCCGGGATGCCGGACAGAAATTCCCCACCTTCCAGGTCGTGAACCGCCGCAATGCGGGAGACCTTTGGATTGGCGACGCCGGCCTCGGCATAAATCTCGGCCATGCCGGCATGTTCTTCCAGTTGGAAACGCTTCAACGCGTTGTGGGTAAAGATTACGGTTCCTCGCAAACCACCATCCCTTACCAGAAGGTTGCTGCCCAGGCCGACGAACATGACAGGTTCATCCGCCGGCAGAGTGCTCAGGAAATCGCCCAGGTCTTCGAGATCAGCGGGAAGATAGGCCCGATCAACGCTACCGCCTGCGCGCCAGCTGACGTGGCGGCGCATCGATTCCGCGTGCATCAGCTTGCCCCGCAGTCCGCCTTGTCGGATGTTTTCCAGTTCTGCCATATTCATGTGCGTTGACTCAAACCTGTGCCAGCTTTCCGGGCACGCCGCCGATCGAGCCGGCCCCCATCGTGATTACGACATCGCCGGATTTCGCGACGGATGTGATCGCCGCCGCCAGTTCCCCGACCTGTTCCACGAAAATGGGCTCCACCTTCCCGGCGACACGCACCGCGCGGGCCAGCGCACGGCCGTCCGCGGCGACAATCGGTGCTCCGCCGGCCGCATAGACTTCCGTCAGCAGCAATGCATCGACCGAGGACAGCACTTTCACGAAGTCCTCGAAACAATCCCGGGTACGCGTATAGCGGTGCGGCTGGAAAGCCAGCACCAGGCGGCGGCCCGGAAACGCGCCCCGGGCTGCAGCGATGGTTGCAGCCATTTCGACCGGGTGATGCCCGTAGTCGTCGACCAGGGTGAAACTTCCATCGGACGACGGCACTTCGCCAAAGCGCTGGAAGCGGCGACCCACGCCGCGGAATTCCGCCAGTGCCTTCACGATTGCGGCATCGGCAGCGCCGATTTCCATGCCCACCGCCACGGCCGCGAGAGCGTTCTGTACGTTGTGCACACCCGGCAGATTGAGCGTGACCTTAAGGTCCGGCGCCGCCTGGGCGTGCCCGTTGTAGCCGATCCTTCGTGTCACCCGGAACCGCATGCGGCCCGCCGCAGCCTCGACATCCACGGCGCGGATCTGCGCGCCTTCCATCAACCCATACGTCGTCACCGGCTTGGTGACGATGGGCATCAGGCTCCTCACATTGGCATCGTCGAGACATAGCACTGCCATGCCGTAGAACGGGAGGTGCTCGATGAACTCATGGAAGGACTGGCGCAGCCGGCCGAAATCGTGGCCGTAGGTCTCCATATGGTCGGCGTCTATGTTGGTGACCACAGCCAGCACGGGTTGCAGATAGAGGAAGGACGCATCGGACTCGTCGGCCTCGACTACGATGAATTCGCCCTGGCCCAGCTTGGCGTGAGAGCCGGCAGCTTCTAGCCGTCCGCCGATGACGAATGTCGGATCCATTCCCGCTTCTGCGAGAACGCTGGCGATCAGGCTGGTCGTCGTGGTCTTGCCATGCGTTCCGGCGACCGCGATGCCCTGCTTCAGGCGCATCAGTTCGGCCAGCATGATGGCGCGCGGCACCACGGGAATGCGCTTCGCTCGCGCCGCCGACACTTCCGGATTCCCCTGCTTGACCGCAGTGGACACGACCACCGCGTTGGCGCCGCTGACGTTGACCTCGTCGTGTCCTATATGCACTTTTGCACCCAGCGCCTTCAGGCGCAGGGTCGCCGGGCTCTCCGCTATATCCGAGCCACTGACTTCGAAGCCGAGGTTCACCATGACTTCGGCAATGCCGCTCATTCCGGCGCCCCCGATGCCTACAAAATGCACGTGTTTGACCTTGTGCTTCATGCCGCGGCCGCCATGCAGTGTTCGGCGACGATGCGGGTGGCATCCGGCTTGCCCAGAGAACGGGCTCTCTTTGCCATGTCCAGCAGGCTTTCGCGCGTGAACTCCAGCAACAGATCGGCCAGCTTTCGCGGGCTGAGTTCGCTTTGCGGAATCAGAACGGCGGCCGCCTGGTCGGACAAGAACCGTGCATTCGTGGTCTGGTGATCATCGACCGCGTGCGGGAAAGGCACCAGCACGCTGGCCACGCCCGCAGCCGAGAGCTCTGCAATGGTAAGCGCTCCAGAGCGGCAGATGACCAGGTCGGCATCGGAATAGGCTGAAGCCATGTCGCGGATGAAAGCCAGCGTCGTCGCCGCGATACCGCTGGCGCGATAGTTCTGCTCCAACGTCGCGATGTGCTTCTCGCCGGCCTGGTGGGTGACCGCTGGCCGGCGTTCTTCCGGCATCAGCGCGAGGGCTTTCGGTACCATTTCGTTCAGTACTTGCGCACCCAGGCTGCCGCCGATCACGAGGACACGCAGATTGCCACTGCGTGTGCGGAAGCGATCTTCGGGGGTGGACAATGCCGCGATCTCCTTGCGCACGGGATTGCCAGTCCATTCGGATTTCTTCAGCGCACCGGGAAAGCCCGCGAGGATGCGGTCTGCCACCATCGACAATGCCTTGTTGGCGAGGCCGGCAATGGAATTCTGTTCGTGCAGGACAAGCGGCCTGCGCAGAAAAGCGGCCATCATCCCGCCGGGGAAGGCGATGTAGCCGCCCATGCCGAGCACGATATCGGGTCGGACTCGGAAAATCGCTTGCGCGCTCTGCCAGAACGCGATCAGCAGGTTCACGGGTAGAAGGGTCATTCGCAGCAGGCCTTTGCCGCGCAATCCGGAGAAACGGATCCACTCGACCGCATAACCATGCTGCGGCACCAGCGTTGCCTCCATACCGGATCGCGCGCCAAGCCAGACCACTTTCCAGCCTTGATTGCGCAAATAATCGGCAACGGCAAGGGCGGGAAAGATGTGACCTCCGGTGCCGCCAGCCATGACCAGAATTGTTCTCATGGCGTCACCACTCCTGTTACGGCGACGGTCACATTTTCGGTGAAGACTAATGCGTGCTGCGCTCGCGTTACGTCGGAACTAAAAATATAGCCACCCGTTCCTCCCGCCATGATGAGAATGCTGCGGGCACTCATAGCGAATAGCCCTTCATCATCTGGCGGTTCTCGTAGTCGACCCGCAGCAGCATTGCCAGGGCGCAACAGTTGGCGAGGATGCCGCTCCCGCCGAAAGACAGTAGCGGCAGCGTCAGGCCCTTGGTCGGCAGCAGGCCCATATTCACGCCCATGTTGATGATGGTCTGCGCGCCGAACCACAGGCCGACACCCTGCGCCACAAGCGCGGAGAAGCAGCGCTCAAGCCTCGCGGCCTGGTTGCCGATTACGAACGCGCGCCAGATCAGGCAGGCGAACAGTGCAATAACCGTGAGCACTCCGACGAAGCCCAGCTCCTCGGCGATGACTGCAAGAAGAAAATCGGTATGGGCTTCGGGAAGGTAAAAAAGCTTCTCCACACTGCCGCCCAGGCCGACGCCGAACCACTCTCCGCGCCCGAAAGCAATCAATGCATGCGAGAGCTGATATCCCTTGCCAAAGGGATCTGCCCAGGGATCCATGAAACCAATCACTCTCTGCAACCGGTAGGGCGATGACCAGATAAGCAGTACGAATCCGATCAGAAGAAGCACGATCAGAGTCGCGAACAGCTTCCAGTTCATGCCGCCCAGGAACAGGATGCCCATGGCGATGACCGTGATCACCGCAAATGCGCCAAAGTCCGGCTCGAGCAGCAGCAGGGCGCCTGTCAGCAGCATGACCACCAGCATGGGCATGAAGCCTTTGCGGAAGCTGTGCATCAGCGCGGCCTTGCGAACCGTGTAGTCCGCCGCGAAAAGCACGGCCAGCAATTTCATCATCTCCGAGGGCTGCAGGTTGAGCATGCCCAACGAAAGCCAGCGGCGGCTGCCGTTGACTTCCTTGCCGATGCCAGGAATGAGCACGACAGCGAGCAGCAGGACACCCAGCATGAACAGGTAAGGCGCCGCCTGTTCCCACAGGCGCATCGGAAACTGAAAGCAGATGAAGCCGGCCATTGCGCCGATGAAGACGAACACCGCGTGGCGGATGAGGAAAAACGCGGGCTGATTGCCAGTGTATTTTCCCGCTTCCGCAATTGCGATCGAGGACGAGTACACCATGACCAGGCCGAGGCCAAGCAGGAGGACCGCGACGCTTGCAACACCGTAGTCGAACTCAGCCATCAACGCCGGGCGATCCGCAACAACACTATATGCGCCGTTCACTTTTCGGCCTCCAGCGACCTGACCGCATCCGTGAACACCTGGGCGCGATGCTCATAGTTTCGGAACATGTCAAAACTGGCGCATGCCGGGGACAACAGCACGGCGTCGCCCGGCTGGGCCAGGCGCATTCCTGTGCGAACCGCGTCCGGCATGTCGTTCGCGCGTGCAAGCACGACACCGGTCTGCTCAAGTACGGCGGCGATGTTCTCACGGTCCCTTCCAATCAGGACCACGGCCCTAGCTTTCTGTGCCACCGGGCCCTTGAGCGGCGAGAAATCCTGGCCCTTGCCATCACCACCTGCAATCAGCACGACTTTCTGCGCAATGCCTTTGAGCGCCGCGACAGTCGCTCCAACGTTGGTGCCTTTAGAGTCGTCGTAGAACGACACGCCGTTGATCTCGGCGATTTTCTGGACCCGATGCGGCAATCCCTTGAACTCGTATAAGGCGCTCAGCAGTGGTTCATAGTGCAGATTGAGGGCGCGGCACAATGCCAGCGCGGCCAGTGCGTTTACCGCGTTATGCAGGCCGGCGACTTGCAGCGCCGAAACCGGCATGAGGTTGGCGCGACCTTGCGCCAGCCACAGTTCTCCTTCGACATCACGCAGGCCGAAGTCTTTCTCGTGCCAGGGCTCGCTCGTTCCGAAGGTGAACGCTTTACGTCCTTCCTTCTGCATTTCGATGACTTTCGGGTCCTCGCGGTTCAGGACCTGCACGCCGTCGCCGATGAAAACCCGCTCCTTGGCCTTCGCGTAGTCGGGCATTCCGGTGTAGCGGTCCAGGTGGTCCTCGCTCAGATTCAGTACAGCAGCCGCTTCCGCATTGAGGCTGGAGGTTGTCTCGAGCTGAAAGCTCGACAGCTCGAGCACGAAAATATCAGGACGCCGCCTCTTGCCGATCTCCACCTCGTGCAGCGCCTCCAGTATCGGCAGGCCGATGTTGCCCGCTACGAGCGTGCGGACCTTCGCCTGCTTGCACATGACTCCGACCATTTCCGTGACGGTGCTCTTGCCGTTGGAGCCGGTGATTGCGATCACCCGCGCTTTGGGAAACTCGCTCCGTATGCGGGCGAAGAGTTCGATGTCGCCGACCACTTCCACGCCGCGCGCCATCGATGCCTGCACGTTGGGCTCGGCAAGCGGCACTCCGGGACTGATGGCGATCTGGTCCATTCCCGCGAAACTCGTTTCGCGAAACGGGCCGGTGTGCAGTTCGACGCCAGGCAACTCGCTGCGAAGCTGATTGGCAAACGGCGGCTCTTCGCGACTGTCGGCCACGCGAACACGGGCACCGCGGCTGGCCAGCCAGCGCGCCATGGAAAATCCACTTGCACCCAGTCCGAGCACCAGCACCCTCCTATTCTTCAACCCGGCCGGCACGCGCCTCCTTCATTGCGGCTTCGATGCGCGACAGCCGCACCGCGCCGACATCATCGAGTTCGACCGGATGCAGTCCGTGCAGCACCAGCTGCTTCGGTTCGGCGACTCCGGCACGCACCCGCATTTCCTTCATGAATAACTCAAAATGCAATCGACTCGTCATGGCTTCACCTCAGTTTCAACGTGGACAGTCCGACCAATACAAGCATCATCGTGATGATCCAGAAACGCACTACGACCTGGTTCTCTTTCCAGCCCTTCAATTCATAGTGATGGTGCAGCGGCGCCATCCGGAAAATCCGTTTTCCGGTGAGCTTGAACGAGCCCACCTGCAGCATCACCGACAGGGTTTCGACCACGAACACGCCACCCATGATGAACAGCACGATTTCCTGCCGGACGATTACGGCGATGGTGCCGAGCGCCGCGCCGAGGGCAAGCGCACCGACGTCGCCCATGAACACTTCGGCCGGGTAGGCGTTGAACCAGAGAAAGGCAAGGCCCGCCCCAGCCAGCGCTGCGCAGATCACGGTCAGTTCGCCGGCTCCGGGGATCAGCGGAAATCCGAGATACTTCGAATAGATGGCGTTGCCCGCCACGTAGGCAAACACGCCGAGAGCGCTACCGACCATGACCGTAGGTAAAATTGCGAGACCGTCCAGGCCGTCGGTCAAGTTGACCGCGTTGCTGGTGCCGACGATCACAAAATAAGTCATCAGCACGAATCCGACGATTCCGAGCGGATAGGCAACCTGTTTGAAAAAAGGCACGATGAGTTCGGTCTGGGCTGGAACGACTGCGGTTGTCGCGAGATAAAGTGCCGCAGCCAGCCCGATGACCGATTGCCAGAAAAATTTCGCTCGCGCCGACAAACCCTTGGGATCGCGGTGGACCACCTTTCGATAGTCGTCAATCCAGCCGACGATGCCAAAGCCGAGGGTGACGACGAGCACCACCCACACATATCTGTTGCGCAGGTCCGCCCAGAGCAGCGTCGTGATAGCGATCGAAACCAGGATCAAGGCGCCGCCCATGGTGGGGGTACCGGCCTTGGACAGATGGCTCTTCGGTCCGTCGTCGCGCACCGCCTGACCGATCTTGTAGGCGGTCAGCTTACGGATCATGGTCGGCCCGACGACGAAGGAAATAAGCAGCGCAGTGAGCGTTGCCAGTACGGCACGCAACGTGATGTAGTTAAACACGTTGAAGGCGCGCACATCCCCGGCGAGCCACTGGGTCAACAACAGCAGCATCAGACGCCTCCTTTCGCGGTCTTTTCGCCATTGCCGGCGTTGCCATCGCTGGTCGCGCCGAGGGCCTCGACGACCCGCTCCATGCGCATGAAACGCGAGCCCTTCACGAGGACCGTGGCTCCAGGTCCGGCTACCTCCGAAACCGCGAGCGCGAGGCCTTCGACCGAATCGAAATGGCGGCCGGCGTCGCCGAAGCTACGTACCGCCAGGGCGCTCATCACCCCGAGCGCGAACAGCCGGTCCAGTCCGGCACGCTTGGCGAACTCGCCGATCGACATGTGCATGGCTTCGGCGTTCTCGCCCAGTTCGCCCATATCACCCATCACGAATAGCTTTCTGCCCTTCCGAGAGGCGAGCACCAAGATGGCCGCTTTCATGGAATCCGGATTGGCGTTGTAGGTGTCGTCGATCAGCACGGCACCTGAGGGCATCCGCTTCCGTTGCAGACGCCCCTTGACGCCTTGGTACGCGCCAAGACCTGCGGCAATGGCCGGCGGTTTGATTCCCAGCGCGTACGCGGCAGTCGCGGCAGCGAGGGCATTCTTGACGTTGTGCATCCCCGGTACGTTCAGCGTGGCCACGAACTGGCCTTCCGGCGTCTGGATCGTCATGAGGCTGCCGGCATCCGTCAGTTCGTAGCGCGCGGTGACTGCGGCCTTGCTGTCGAGGCCGAAATCCACCACCTTGCGACCGCGAACAAGGCCCCGCCAGTAATCGGCGTGGGCGTCGTCGTTGTTGATGACCGCACTGCCTGCCTTGTCGAGGCCATCGAAAATTTCGCCCTTGGCACGGGCAATGGCTTCGATAGATCCGAGTTCGCCGATATGCGCGGTTCCCGCGTTGTTGATCAGCGCCATGTCCGGCTTCGCTAGGCGCGACAAATAGGAGATTTCGCCAAGGTGGTTCATGCCCAACTCGATCACTGCATAGCGGTGAGACTTAAGCAGCGACAAGAGCGTGAGCGGCATGCCGATGTCGTTGTTCAGGTTGCCGACCGTTGCGAGGAC
>JBKJUC010000192.1:0-36284 GCA_046590325.1 Burkholderiales bacterium
GGCCACGGTCGCCGCCTCTTCCAGGTCGATGATTTTCTCCTCGATGAAGCCATGCCAGTGCAGCGTCAGGATCACTGGCGTATCCGGACAAGGCACAGCAGCGACGGTGATGGCCACCAGAGGAAGTGAACTGGCCAGTATCTGATCGGAGATGGCTTCCAGCAGATCCATGCGCAGGCTCCTTTCGAATGCAGCGATACGTCAGCAATTCGTGAAGCATCAACGATGCCAGGCATCTGGCAGCCGCATCCCGGGTCTGCCAGCACCTGTGCGGTTCATTGCATGCATACAAAACGGCAGCGGGCAAGCACGCTTGATTCGCTCCTGAGAGAATGCGCCAACCCGGACCGCGACACTCCCGTATTCCGCCACATTTACCGACACGATGAACCAAGAATCCCTGCGCAACATCGACTGGCTTTCTCGCAGCCGGCGTGCCGTCTGGCATCCATGCACACAGATGAAGCACCACGAACAACTGCCCCTGATCCCGATCGCGCGGGGGGAGGGCATGTGGCTTTACGACTTCGACGGCAATCGCTACCTGGATGCGATCAGCTCCTGGTGGGTAAACCTGTTCGGCCACTCCAATCCGCGCATCAATGCCGCCCTTGCCGACCAGCTCGGCAAGCTGGAACACGTGATCCTCGCCGGATTCACCCACGAACCGGTGGTGCGCCTGTCCGAGCGGCTCTCGGATCTCACCGGCCTGTCGCACTGCTTTTACGGCAGCGACGGCGCGTCGGCGACCGAAATCGCAATGAAGATGAGTTTTCACTATTGGCGCAATAGCGGCCAGCCGGCAAAAACACGCTTCGTCAGCCTGCGCAACGGCTACCACGGAGAAACGCTGGGCGCGCTGTCCGTGACCGATGTGCCACTGTTTCGCGATACCTACGCTCCGCTGCTCATGGCAAGCACACAGGTTCCGTCACCGGATTGGCGGCAGGCGAGCCCGGGAGAAAGCCCGGAGCAGATCGCGCTACGCATGGCAGAGGTTCTCGCAGAGCAACTGCGCAAGCATCATGCGCAAACGGCCGCGTTGATCCTTGAACCGCTGGTGCAGGGGGCCGGCGGCATGGCCATGTACCACCCGCGCTATCTCAAGGAGGCCCGGGCTCTGTGCGACCGCTACGGGGTGCATCTCATCGCCGACGAAATCGCGGTCGGCTTCGGTCGCACTGGCAGTTTCCTCGCCTGCGAACAAGCGGGGATCAAACCGGATTTTCTGTGCCTGTCGAAAGGGCTGACCGGCGGCTATCTGCCGCTGTCGGTCACCCTGACCAGCGAACAGGTCTACGGCGCGTTCTATGACGATGACGCCACGCGCGGGTTTTTACATTCGCACTCCTACACGGGAAATGCGCTGGCCTGCCGCGCGGCCCTGGCGGTGCTCGACATCTTCGAGCAGGACAGCGTGATCGCGTCCAACCGCGAAAAGTCCGCCGATTTTACGCGCCGTTGCGCCCCCCTGGCCTGCCATCCGCAGGTCAGGAACTTCCGCAATACGGGCATGATCTGGGCATTCGATGCTGCGGATGAAAATCCGCAGTTCTCCCGCCGGTTCTACCAGCGCGCGCTGGCCAGGGGCCTGCTGCTGCGGCCTCTGGGGAACACGGTCTATTTCATGCCGCCTTACGTCATCGAGCCCGGCCAGATGGACCTGATCGTCGACGGAACCATCGCCATCCTTGATGATCTGCAACACAATCCCTAGGCGCGACGACCGGCGCAAGGACCAACCGCTGCTATTTGCTGGCATTCGATCCCGATGAACTCCTCGTTGTTTGCTGCTTTTCTGCTCACTGCGCTGCCCGCCCTGGTTTTCGCGGCGCCCGGCGACCGCTTGCCGAAACCGGTGGCCGCCGCGCTCGCCCAGGCCGGGGTTCCGGAAAGCCAGGTGGGCGCCTATGTTTACGACTTGTCCGCAGACCAGCCCATGCTCGAGGTTTTCCCGGACCGCGCCATGAATCCCGCTTCGGTGATGAAACTGGTCACCACCTATGCGGCGCTGGATATCCTCGGCCCGTCCTACACCTGGAAGACCGAGGCCTACCTGGACGGCAGGCTGAGCGGGGACCGGCTTGACGGCAATCTGGTCCTGAAAGGCTATGGCGATCCGAAGTTCAACCTGGAGAACCTGCTCCTGTTCCTGCGGGATTTGCGCAACCGAGGCTTGCGCGAGATCAATGGCGACCTGGTTGTTGACCGCAGCTTTTTCTCGGTTCAAGGTCATGACCCGGCGCAGTTCGACAATGAACCCACCCGCCCCTACAACGTTGGCCCGGATGCGCTGTTGATCAACTTCAAGTCATTCCGCCTTCAGTTCGTGCCCGACGACGAGAAGCAGTCGGTGCACGTGTACTCCGAACCATTACTACCGCAGGTAAGCGTGATCAACAACCTGCATCTAGCGCCCGGGTTCTGCGACGTGTGGCCGGAGAAACCGGCGGTCAGCGGCAACAGTCTGACTTTCTTCGGTGTGTTTCCGTCCAGTTGCGGGGAGAAATCACGCTACTTCAGCATGCTTACGCCGAACGAGTATGTAGAAACCCTGTTCCGCCAGTTCTGGCTGCAGACGGGGGGGGCATGGACGGGAAAAGTCCGCGAGGCCCCGTTGCCGCCGACGGCGAAACTGTTCGCGTCCTGGGAATCGCCACCGCTTTCGGAGCTGATCCGCGACGTCAACAAGTTCAGCATTAATGTGATGGCACGCCAGATCTATCTGACGCTGGGCACGCGTGACGCCGGGCCGCCCGCAACACTTGAAAAGTCGGACTTAGCAGTACGCGACTGGCTGGCGCGGCGTGGCATGCCCTTTAACGAACTGGCGATCGACAATGGCGCTGGCCTCTCGCGCACTGATCGAATCAGTCCGCGCCATCTTGGCCAGCTGCTGGCGGCGGCTTACAGGAGCCCGCTGATGCCCGAATACATCGCCTCGCTGCCGCTGACGGCCGTGGATGGGACCATGCGCAAGCGACTCGCCAACTCGCCCGTGGCCGGCCAGGCGCACATCAAGACCGGCTACCTGGAAAACGTGCGCGCCATTGCGGGATATACCCTGGACGCGCGGGGCCGGATGCTGGCGGTGGTGTTCGTCATCAACCATGCTTCGGCGCGTGGCGCACAGGCCGCCCAGGATGCTTTCCTGGAATGGGCCCGGTCAGCGCAGCCGGAGTCATGCTGCAGCCGGCCCTGAGTAAGCGTGTGAGATAATTCTTCTGTGACCCGCATCCCCTTGTCGTGAACAAAACCCCACTCAACGTTGTCGTGCTGGCCGCCGGCAAGGGCACCCGGATGCATTCCAGGCTGCCCAAGGTCATGCATGCGCTTGCCGGGGTGCCGCTACTCGGACACGTACTTTCCAAGGCCCGTCAACTGCAGGCGGACCGCGTCGTCGTGGTTTACGGTTTCGGCGGCGATGCCGTTCCGTCCGCATTCACCGGCACCGATGTGAAATTCGTATTGCAGGAACCTCAATTGGGAACCGGCCATGCGGTTCAGCAAGCGCTCGCGCATTTGCTGCCTGGCGGCAATACCCTGGTGCTTTACGGGGACGTCCCGCTCACCCGTGTCGATACTCTGAAGCAGCTCGTCGCAGGATCCAGAGGCCTCGCCCTGCTCACTACGGCGCTCGACGATCCCGCCGGATATGGGCGCATCGTGCGCAACAAGGCCGGCGCAATCGTTCGCATCGTCGAGGAAAAGGATGCGAGCGCGAAAGATAAGCAGATACGTGAAATCAACACCGGAATCCTCTGCGCGCCAACCGCAAAACTCGGCGAATGGCTCCCTCGCCTGGAAAACCACAACGCGCAGAAGGAGTATTACCTTACCGACATCGTCGCGCTGGCGATCGTGTCGGGAACGCGCGTCAGCGCCTGTCAGCCGGCGGACAACTGGGAAATCCTCGGAGTCAACAGCAAGGACCAGCTTGCCTCGCTGGAACGGGTGTACCAGCTGGAGCGGGCGCGGCAGATGATGAAGGAGGGCGTGACGCTGGCCGACCCGTGGCGTTTCGATGTGCGCGGCGAGCTTGCCTGCGGACGGGATGTTTTCATCGACGTGAACTGCATTTTCGAAGGCACGGTCAAGCTCGGTGACGGCGTCAAAGTCGGTGCGGGTTGCGTGCTCAGGAACGTCGATGCGAGTGACGACACCGAATTTGCGCCCTATTCCCACGTCGACGGCGCCGTGATCGGAAGCCGCTGCCGGGTAGGTCCTTACGCGCGCCTGCGGCCGGGATCTCGTCTGGCGGACGAAGTTCACGTCGGCAATTTCGTCGAGATCAAGGCGACCGAGATCGGCGCCGGCTCGAAAGCCAACCATCTGACATACCTGGGCGACACCACTGTCGGACGCAACGTCAACATCGGCGCCGGTACCATCACGTGCAACTATGACGGCGCCAATAAATTCCGGACCGTCATCGAAGACAATGCGTTCATCGGCTCCGACAGCCAGTTGGTGGCGCCGGTCACCATCGGCCGTGGTGCCACGATTGGAGCGGGTAGCACAATCACCCGAGATGCACCGGCGAATCAGCTGACGGTGTCCCGCCAACGGCAGACTTCGGTGCCCGGATGGAAACGGCCGGTAAAGAAGTAGTAGTAGTAGTAGCAGGCCATTCGCGCAGCGAGTTTACCGTTCATCAACCACCAGGCACTAATTACCGAATTCATGTGCGGAATCGTAGGCGCGGTCGCCAAACGTAACATCGTTCCGGTTCTTCTCGAAGGCCTGCGTAAGCTCGAGTATCGCGGCTACGATTCGGCCGGTCTCGCGGTCGTCAACGGCGGCATGCATCGGTTGCGCAGCGTGGGCAGGGTAGCCGCCCTGGCTGAAATGGCCGAGCAATCGAAACTCCAGGGGCGCCTCGGCATCGCGCACACGCGCTGGGCAACGCACGGCGCCCCGACGGAACGCAACGCGCATCCCCACATCAGCGAGGACGGCCTGGCGGTTGTGCACAACGGCATCATCGAGAATCATGAGGCAATCCGCGAACGCCTGACCACGGCCGGATACCGCTTCGTTTCCGATACCGACACCGAAGTCGTCGCCCACCTGATCCACCTGAACTTCAAGCGCAGCGGGGATCTGTGCGCTGCCGTACGTGAGGCGATGGCCGAGCTGCTGGGCGCGTATGCGATAGCGGTGCTGTCAGAGAAGAAGCCCGAAACCCTGGTGGTGGCGCGCAAGGGTGCGCCGCTGCTCATTGGTGTCGGCAAGGGCGAGAATTTCGTCGCATCGGATGCCTCGGCGCTGCTTCAGGTCACCAAGCAGATCGTCTACCTTGAAGAGGGCGACGTGGTCGAACTGTGTCCGGACAGCTACCGCATACTCGACTCGAATGGCGTGGCGGCGGATCGGACCGTGCACGAGAGCAAGTTGTCGGCCGACGCCGTGGAGCTCGGCCCCTATCGCCACTACATGCAGAAGGAAATCTTCGAGCAGCCGGGGGCGGTTGCAAACACGTTGGAGATGGTGACCGGCGCCCCATCGATCGTGCCGCAACTGTTCGGCGCTGAAGCGCAAGCCGCGTTCAGGCGCGTCCGATCCGTTACCGTGCTTGCCTGCGGCACCAGCTATCACGCGGGACTGGTGGCACGATATTGGATCGAAGCCATCGCAGGCGTGCCCTGCTCGGTAGAAATCGCCAGCGAATACCGATACCGGCAGAGCGTTCCGGACCCGGACGCGCTGGTGATCACCATTTCCCAGTCCGGGGAAACGGCGGACACCATCGCGGCCCTCCAGCACGCCAAGTCCCTCTGTCAGGAACTGACCCTGGCAATTTGCAATGTTCCGGAGAGCACCCTGATCCGCCACGCGCGCCTGAAGTTCCTGACTCGCGCCGGGCCCGAGATCGGCGTCGCCTCGACCAAGGCGTTTACCACCCAGCTTGCATCCCTGTTCCTGCTGACGCTGGTGCTTGCCAAGCAGCGGGGACGCCTGTCGGCGGAGAACGAGCAGAAGCACCTGCATGCCCTGCGCCACCTGCCCTCGGCGCTCCAGCAGGTGCTGACGCTCGAACCGCTGGTGGCAAAGTGGGCCGGGCGGTTCGCAGCCAAGCAGCATGCGCTTTTCCTCGGACGCGGCATGCACTATCCAATTGCGATGGAAGGCGCGCTCAAGCTAAAGGAAATCTCATACATACATGCCGAGGCCTATGCGGCAGGAGAACTCAAGCATGGCCCGTTGGCGCTCGTGGACAAGGACATGCCCGTCATCGCGATTGCGCCGAACGACGCTCTTCTGGAGAAACTTAAATCGAACCTGCAGGAAGTGCGCGCGCGCGGAGGCGAGCTTTACGTATTCACGGATGCGGACTCCCGCATCCAGGCCGGCGACGGCGTGCACGTCATCCGCATGACCGAGCATGCCGGCGCTCTCAGTCCGATCCTGCATACTCTGCCCCTGCAATTGCTGGCTTATTACGTGGCGCTCGCCAAAGGTACGGATGTCGACAAGCCCCGCAACCTGGCAAAATCGGTCACCGTCGAGTAAGACTTGCGCAGCGGTCAACGGGAAGCCATCTCCCGCGTGGGAAAACCTGCCCTGACGACAGGGCCCGATGAGGAATGGAACATGAATGATTCTATGAAGAAACTGCTGGCCGGATTATTTGCGATGCTCGGACTCTTCGCGGTCACGTCGGCGGTCGCGAACCTGGGTGCCGACGACTCGGACAGCAGCGACGCCAATTTCGTGGCAGGTAAAAAGGCCATCGAAGGGCAAGATTGGAACAAGGCCGTCGAGCTTCTGTCGAAAGCCGTCCAGACCGACCCGAACAACGCAGACGCGCACAATTTCCTCGGCTATGCCTACCGCAAGAAGGGCACCTACGCCGCCTCCTTCGAACACTACGAACAGGCGCTGAAGCTCAACCCCAAGCACAAACATGCGCACGAGTATATCGGCGAAGCCTACCTGTTGACCGACAACCTGCCCAAGGCCGAGCTTCACCTTGCCGAACTGCAGAAGATCTGCACGCCGATTCCCTGCGAAGAGTACAAGGAATTGAAGCGCGCCGTGGACGTGTACAAGAAGGCCAGGAAGTAGGCGATGGCCAATCCGGCGATTCGCGCCGTGCTGTGGGATTTCGGGGGCGTGATGACCGAGAGTCCGTTTGTCGCCTTCCGTCGCTTCGAACAGGCGCGCGGGCTGCCTGCCGGATTTCTTCGCGACATTAACGCCCGCAATCCGAACAACAATGCCTGGGCAAGGTTCGAAAGGTCAGAACTTACTCCCGTGCAGTTCGACGCGGCTTTTGCCGACGAGGCGAGGGCCGCCGGTCATGAAGTGGCCGGCCTGGAAGTCATCGACCTTGTGTACGGCGATGTCCGCCCGTCGATGGTGGTCGCGTTGGAATCCAGCAAGCCCCATTTCACCAATGCCTGCGTCACCAATAATGTGCAGGCAGGGCCGGGCAGGGGCTTCGACCGGGATGGCCAGCGCGCGAGCCAATGGCAGAAGGTACTGGAGATGTTCGACGTCGTCATCGAATCCTCCAGGATCGGCGTGCGCAAACCGGAGCCGCGCTTTTTCGAGCTGACCTGCGCGCAACTCGGCATCACGCCGGATCAAGCCGTGTATCTTGACGACCTCGGCACAAATCTGAAACCCGCGCGCGCGTTGGGCATGCATACCATCAAGGTCAACGATCCGGCGGCGGCGATCAGCGAACTCGAGTCCGTCCTCGACATCCCGCTACGTTGAGGGCCGAGTCATTGCGTTCGGCGCGGCTTTTGCGGCGCGTAGGCGAATAGCAGGTCATACAGCGGCCGCGGCAGGCAGCGCAGCATCCACCCCACCAAAGCCATCTGCCAGGGCAACACGTAGAAACGCTTTCTCGCAGCGATGGCTTGCGCCATTTTGCCTGCGGCGACATCCGCCTTCATGAGAAAGGGCATCGAGTAAGGATTCTTCGCAGTCAGCGGCGTCGCGATGTAGCCGGGACAAAGGGTCACGACTGATACCCCGCTGCCCGACAGTTCCACGCGCAGACTTTCCAGGTAGGAAATCGCCCCTGCCTTAGACGCAGAATAAGCGGCGGCGCCGGGCAAGCCCCTGAATCCCGCAACGCTGGCGATTCCAACCAGCGCGCCCTGGCGCCGGGCGCGCATGGCTTCAATGAAAGGCTGGAAGGTGAGCATCATCCCGGTGAGGTTGGTCGCCAGGATTTCCTCGAACACCTTGTTGTCGTCGACTTCAGGGGTCAGCGTGCCGGCGCTGACCCCGGCATTGGCTATGACTATGTCCGGGCATCCGGCTCGGGAGATGAAATCCCGCGCAGCGTGCGCTAATGCGGCGGCGTCGCGGACATCGGCCTGGTAGGAATAAGAGCGCACGGGCAAAGCTGCGGCAAGCTTCTCGAGAACATCCACGCGCCGGGCGATAAGTCCGAGCACCGCGCCACGCCGGGCGTATTCGACTGCGAGGGCACGGCCGATTCCGCTCGACGCACCGGTGATGATGACTTTCTGCGCCGGGTTCAACCGACCCGTGCTCACTGTTTCCCGCGCGCGGCACGCGCCTTGGCGATGAGTTCATCAACCACCGGCAGGAGCGCCTCGACACTGCCGACCATGCCGGTGCCGGTCAGATAGCGCCCGTCGATGACGATGCCCGGCGTACCCCGGATTCCAAAGGCCACGGTCGCATCGCGGGCACGCTGCACTTCTGCGGAAACCTGCTCCGATTCCAGTGCCCGCGCGAAAGCGTCGCGATCCAGCCCATGCTGGGCCGCCCAGGCGATCGCCTCGGTGGAGTTACCGAGGTTCAGATCCTTCTCGTGAACATCGCGATACACCTGACCGTGCAGGCGCGCGAGTTCGCCTGCCTGCTCCAACGCGAAGTACAGGCGGGTAAGGGGAATCCAGTCCCTGCGCCGCAATGCGGGTACGCGCCGAAAAGCGATGTCAGGGGACAGCCGCCCCAGCCATTTGACCAGCAAAGGCTCGAATCGGTAACAGGCGGCGCAACCGTAGTGGAAGAATTCGATGACCTCGACCTGCGCTCCGCGAGGGAGGATGGGTGGATCGATGAGGACATAATCCACGTCCTCCATCGGTTCGGCCCGTAGCGGCACCGCCGAAACGAGGGCCACAGTCAGGGCGACGGCGACAACGGCGGCGACAAATTTGAAACGCACCGCTTGCGCCCCGCCTATTTCGCGCCGCGGCGCTCCATGTCGATCAACTGGTCGAGCACTCCGAAGAATTTGGCGTAGTCGTTGCCACCCGCCATCGACGGGCCGGTGAAGTACTTGCCATTCACGGCTACCGAGGGCGTGAACTGCACGCCATAGGCGCGGCCTATCGTCGCCGCACGCTGGACTTTGGTGTCCACAGCGAACGAATCGTAAGCCTGATCGAACTTGGCGGTATCGATGCCTGCGCTTTTCACCCAGTCCTTGACGGCCTGGTCGGTGACGAGTTCCTTGCCTTCCTTGTGGAAGGCATCAAAGATTTTCTGGTGATACTGGTCGATCACACCGAGCGTTTCCAGCGTGTAGAAAAGCTTGGCCGCGGGTTTCCACTGGCTGCGAAACACCATGGGGACAATCCGGTAGTCCACGTCCCTGGGCTTGCGCCTGAGCCAGGACTGCAGTGCCGGTTCGAATTCCGCGCAATGCGAGCAGGCATAGCTGAAGAATTCGATGACTTCGATTTTCTTGCCCATCACCGGCTGCGCCGGCTTGATGAGCTTGTATTCGACATCGACCTGTGGCGCAGCCTGCGCCGTCAGGGCCGGTGAAAAGACGCAGAGTAGCGCCAGAATACGGAGGGTACGAATCATTGGTTTTTCCATTCTTGAATCAGGGGGTGGGTTCGCGGACCTTGATAAGGTTGGGTTCGATGTTGTTTTCCTTCAAAGCAGTTCTCGACTTGCTTAACTCATCCTCGCCGCGGAGCGGCCCCACCCTGACGCGGTGCCACACCTGGCCATCGGGCAGCGTAGCGGTCTGGATCTGCGCTTCGATGCCCGCCAGCGCCAGGCGCGCCTTCATGTTGTCGGCATCGGACGGCTTCTGGAAAGCAGCAACCTGAAGGAAGTAGACTTCCTTGACCGAAGCCGGAGCGGCACGCCGGAACTCCTTGTCGGTCACCGCTTCCTCGGTGCCGGGAAGGATCTTGTAGAAATCGAAGCGCGGCTTGGTTTGGGTGGCTGCGGTTTCGCCAGGTTTGCCGGGCTTTTCTGCCGACGTCGCCGATTTGGCCGGCTCCCGGGCGGGCGCTTCCTTTGCCGCATCCGGCTGCTTCTGTTTCTGCGCGAACGGATTCACGCCCTTGTTGATGTACAGCGCGACGCCCAGCGCTATACACAGGCCAAGCAGGAGTCCGATCAGGATACCGACTCCCATCGGGTTGCCGCTTTGCGCCGTGTTCCTCGCCGTTCCGACGTTCTTGTAATCGCGATTCATGGCGGGCAGTTTACTCACATTTTTTGCGGTGCGCCGACCCCGAGAATGGCGAGGCCGCTGCGCAATACTTCCCGCACGGCGGCAGCCAGCGCCAACCGAGCGAACCGGACGTCAGCTTCTTCCACCAGCAGCCGGGTCGAGTTGTAGTAGCTGTGGAACAGCGCCGCCAGGTCCTTCAGGTAGAACGCGATCTGATGCGGGGCGAGATCTCGTGCCGCGCTGTCGATCTGCTCGGGATAGTCGAGCAGCCTCTGCAGCAACTGCAACTCCTGCTCTTCAACGAGCATGGCCAGGTCGGCGTTGACAAGTTCCGCCGGATTGCCACCCCATTGTTCCAGCACCGAACAGACCCGCGCATGCGCGTACTGAATGTAGTAGACCGGGTTGTCGTTGCTCTGCGCCTTGGCGAGGTCCAGGTCGAAATCCAGGTGCTGGTCGCTTTTGCGGGCGAGATAGAAATAGCGGGTCGCGTCCACACCCACTTCGTCGAAAAGTTCTTCGAGTGTGACGAAACTGCCGCTGCGCTTGCCCATGCGCACCTGTTCCCCCCCGCGGTAGAGCGCAACGAGCTGGATTAGTGGAACTTCGAGTTTGGCGGGATCGCGGCCCAGCGCAGCGATGGCAGCCTTGACGCGCGCAATGTAGCCGTGATGATCCGCCCCCCATACGTCGATCAGGACATCGAAGCCACGCTGGAGCTTGTCGAAGTGATAGGCAATATCAGAGGCAAAGTAAGTATAGAGGCCGTTCTCGCGCTGGACCACGCGGTCCTTGTCGTCGCCGAAAGCGGTGGAGCGAAACCAGCGCGCGCCGTCTTTTTCGTAGAGATGGCCCGCGGTGTCGAGCACCGCCAGGGCATCGGCCACGCGGCCCGAATCGTACAGCGATCGCTCCGAGTACCAGACATCGAATTCGACGCCGAATCGCGTGAGGACGTCGCGAATCTCCGTGACCTGGCGATCCAGCACGAAGCGGATCAGGTGCTCAAAGTCACCGCCGAGCAGCGCGCGCGCGCGTTCGATTAATGCGTCCATGCTCACTTCGACCGCGTCTTCGTCTGCCTCGGGAGCAATGGGCAGATCCTTGGTCACTTCGCCCGCCGATCGCCGCAAGCGTTCACCGTCCGCCGACTTCAGCTCTTGCGCCCGCGTGCGCACGTAGTCGCCCTGGTAACCATTCGCCGGAAACGGTAACGTTTCACCGCAGAGCTCCAGATAGCGCACCCAGACCGAAACGCACAGGATATCCATCTGCCTGCCTGCATCGTTAACGTAGTACTCGCGCGACACGGAATAGCCGGCGACATCCAACAGATTCGCCAGGCTGGCGCCGTAGGCCGCGCCCCGGCCATGGCCAACGTGCAAGGGTCCGGTGGGATTGGCCGACACGAACTCCACCTGCACTCTCCTGCCCGCGCCGGCACCGATGCGGCCGTATTGCCGGCCGCGGTTCAGGATCTCCTTAACTGCCCATTGTTTCGCGGCCGGCTTGAGGTACAGATTAACGAAGCCGGCGCCGGCAATCTCCGCCTTGTCGAGATAGGGCGAAGCCGGCAATGCCGCGACCAGCGCCTGCGCAAGCTCGCGCGGATTGCGCTTCATCGCCCTGGCCAGTTGCATTGCGAGACTGCTCGCATAGTCTCCATGCTGAAGGGATTTCGGCCGCTCGAGCAGGATGGGCACCGACTTCGAATCCGGAACGACCTTGAGCAATGCCGAACGCAGCAACTCGGTCAGGTGGGATCGCAAATCGGGGGTGGCGTTGCTCATGTTGGTGCCGCAGGGTCTCGCGAAAAGGCGCGATTATACCGGCTCGTCCGCTGCGAACCGATCACAGCTCGACGGGATCCACGTCGAGCGACCAGCGCACGCGATTCGCTTTGAGCTGGAGTATCCCCGCAAGCCAGGAGGACAGGAATCCCTGCAGTGCCGCCCGGGATGCGGCCTGGGCCAGCAGTTGTGCGCGATGCCGTCCTGCGACACGGGACATCGGCGCAGGCACCGGATCGTAGAGCGTGACCTTGGATTCCAATGCCTCGCCTAGGCGTGCCGCCCGGCCGAGAAAATCCATGACGGGCGCTTGGTCCGGTGCTTCTGCGCGCAGCACCGCCTGAAAAATGAAAGGGGGAAAGCCGGCACGCCGGCGCTCGTCCAGCAGTTCCTCGGCGAAGGAGGCGTAGTCCTGCCGCAGTAACGCCTGGTACACCGGGTGCGCCGGAAACCGCGTCTGCACCAACACCTCGCCGGGAAGCTCGGCCCGGCCCGCGCGGCCGGCAACCTGCATCAATTGCTGAAACAATTTCTCCACCGCCCGAAAATCGGTTGAATAGAGCGCGTTGTCCGGATTGACGATGGCCACCAGCGTCAGCTTGGGAAAATCGTGTCCTTTCGCGAGCATCTGCGTACCGACCAGGATATCCGCCCGGTCGGCGTGAATGTCCGCGCGCATGGTCGTCCAGGCATGCTTTCGCCGGGTGCTGTCGCGGTCTATGCGCAACACGCGTGCATCAGGAAATCGATCCGACAGCGCCTGCTCGAGGCGTTGCGTTCCCTGGCCGAGACCGCGCAGATCCTGATTTCCGCATGACGGGCAACCGCGGGGCATGTGCTCCTCATGTCCGCAGTGATGGCAGCGCAAGACCTTGCCTTGCAAGTGCCAAACCAGCCGCGCGCTGCAGCGGCCGCATTCTGCGGCCCAGCCGCAGGCACCGCACATCAGGGCAGCCGCATAACCACGGCGGTTGAGAAATACCAGGCTCTGTTCGCCGCGCGCGCGCCTCGCTGCAATCGCCTGCAGCACGGTCTCGGAAAGTCCGTGTGGGGGCGGCGTCTCGTTTTGCTCCACAAGCCTGATCTCGGGTTTGCCGGCGGCAGGCCGCAAGCGCAGGTGCAGATGGCCGAAGCGGCCCGCCTTTGCATTCTGGAAGGACTCCAGGGACGGGGTTGCCGAGCCCAGCACCACTGGCACGCGCCGGTGCTGCGCCAGGAAGATTGCCATATCGCGGGCCGAATAACGCACCCCATCCTGTTGCTTGAACGAGGCGTCGTGTTCCTCATCGACGATTATCAGCCCGAGCCCGGGCAGTGGCGTAAACAGCGACAGGCGGGTGCCCACTACGACGAGCGCCGAGCCTGCAGACGCCGACAGCCAGCGCTCGCTGCGTTCGCCCTCGGCAAGGCCGCTGTGCAGGCTGACCATGTTTACGTTCGGGAAGCGTTCGCGGAAGCGCGATTCGAGTTGTGGCGTCAGATTTATTTCGGGGACCATCAGCAGCGTCTGCAAGCCCGAGGCAAGGGCGAGCTCGATGAGACGGAAGTAGACTTCGGTCTTGCCGCTGCCGGTAACGCCCTCCAGCAACCATGGCGAGAATCTGCCGAATCCGCCGGCAATCTGGTCGACGGCAACCCGCTGCTCTTCGGTCAGCTCCGGCCCGGGCATCATCGCGGGCGCGGAACAATCCGTCATCGCTGCGGCGGCCTCGAGTCGTTCCACCCAGCCGCTTTCAATCCATTCGCGCAACAAAGCCGGTGCGCGGGTTGAAAGCAGCCGCACCTGCGATTCCCTCATTGTGGGCGAGGCATGCAGGGCCGCCATGAGTTTGCGCATGACCACGGCGCGTGCCGGAAACTGTCCGACCTCTATCGCGCGACCGGTTGCGGTCAATGCATAGGCCCAGGAGATTTTCGCTCCCGGGAAATTAACCCGTCGCAGACCTGTGGGCAGGGCCGCAAGTGCCACCTGACCGATCGGATGATGGTAGTAATCGCTGCAAAAGCGGATGAGCTGCAGCGTATCGGCAGGCAACGGCTCCAGCGCGAGGACGCGCTCGATCCGGCGAAGGCGCGTGTCCGCGATGTCCGAATGTTCGGCGAGCTCGAGGACCACACCGACCTGTCGGCGGCGGCCGAAGGGCACGACTACCAGATGTCCACGGCGCAGCGCGAGTTCGCCAGTGCGGTAGTCAAACGGCGCGGCGACCGGGACATCGAGCGCAACCCTTGCAATTGCCATGGTTCTATGCCGCAGGAAGATGCTGCAGTTTAGCTGCCTGCATTCGGGTGCAATCTGCATTCATGCGGCTAACAAGCTTTGCCAAAAGAGGTTTTTTTCAAAGCTCCGGGTAGCTGTGGATAATTCTGTTGATGAATCGATCATTCGTCCCGTGGGAAATCGTTCTGAAAGCCAGACAGGGCGCGGGATTCGCCGTGTCAATAGGAGATTAAATCATTTTATCAGTAGCTTACTGACCCCCTTCGCGAAAAGCTTTGTGGCAGCCGCATTTCTGTCACCCATGCCGCCAAATTGTGCATAAACACTGGGTTGCAGAGGGGAGGACTAGTGAAACTGCTGGCTGGACCCGTGTACCGCTTCGACCAGTGCTGCGAGGTTTTCCGGGGGGGTGAACTGGGAAATCCCGTGCCCCAGATTGAATATGTGACCGACGCCATGGCCGTAGCCCGCCAGGACCTTGTTCACTTCACGGCGGATGGTTTCCGGCTGGGCAAACAGCACGGCCGGGTCCAGATTGCCTTGTAACGCCACCCTGTCCCCCACCCGGGCCCGCGCCTTGGCGATATCCACGGTCCAGTCGAGGCCCACAGCGTCAGCGCCTGTTTGCGCCAGGCTTTCGAGCCACTGTCCGCCACCCTTAGTGAAGACAATGCGCGGGATACGCTCACCCGACTGCTCCCGGCGCAATCCCGAGAATATCTTCTGCATGTAGCGCAGGGAGAATTCGTGGAAGGCTTCCCCCGACAGGGCGCCGCCCCAAGTGTCGAAAAGCATGACAGCCTGCGCGCCGGCTTCGATTTGCGCATCCAGGTAGAGCGTCACTGCCCGCGCATTCACGTCGAGCAAGTGATGCATAAGGTCTGGCCGCTCGTACAGCATGCGCTTCGTTTCGAGGAATTCGGTGCCGCCACGACCCTCGATCATGTAGCAAGCCAGGGTGAACGGACTGCCGGCGAAGCCGATCAGCGGAACACTGCCCGCGAGCGCCTTGCGGATTTGCGCCACGGCATCGAGAACATAGCGCAATTCGGCAGAGGGCTCCGGAACGACCAGGCGGCGGATGGCCTGTTCATCCCTTAGCGGCCGCTGGAAGCGCGGACCCTCGCCTTCGACGAACTCCAGGCCCAGTCCCATGGCATCGGGGACGGTCAGTATGTCGGAGAACAGGATTGCGGCGTCCAGGGGAAAGCGCGCCAGGGGCTGCAGTGTCACTTCAGTCGCCAGCGTCGGATTCCTGCACAAGTCCATGAAGCTCCCGGCGCGCGAGCGGGTCTTGTTGTACTCGGGAAGATAGCGGCCGGCCTGGCGCATGATCCAGACCGGCGTATAGGGAGTGGGCTGCCGCAGCAGCGCCCGGATCAGCGTGTCATTCTTGAGTTGGGACATCTTCACCACGGAAGGACTGGAGATACACGTAGGAAAAAGAACGGAACATGAACACGAAGGGCACGAAGGAAAAACCAGGTCTCGCGAAGAAAAGCTGAACTCGATTTGCCAAGCCTCAGGGCACCAAATGCCAGCATCCCCTGTTTTGTTGCCCTTCGTGCGGTTTTGTTTTTCCTTCGCGTCCTTCGTGTTACAGGAAGTTGTATTTCCAGAAATAGGAATTATCTGGGCAGATCGGAGGATCCCATGAGGAATTCATCCACTGCCCGGGCGCACTGGCGCCCTTCGCGTATCGCCCAGACCACCAGCGACTGGCCGCGGCGCATGTCGCCGGCGGCGAATACTTTCGGCGCGGACGTCGCGTAGGCTTTCTGCCCTTCCGTATCGGCCCTGACGTTGCTGCGGGCATCCTTTTCCACGCCGAACTGCTCGAGCAGCCCGCCTTGCACCGGGCCAAGGAAACCCATCGCCAGCAACACCAGGTCGGCCTTCATCTCGAATTCGGAACCCGGCACCTCGACCATCTTGCCGTCCTTCGATTCGATCCGAACCGCCTTGAGCTTCTTCACCTTGCCGTTTTCGCCGATGAATTCCTTGGTCGCAACCGACCAGTCGCGATCGCAGCCTTCTTCGTGCGACGACGAAGTACGCAGCTTGATAGGCCAATAGGGCCACACCAGCGGCTTGTTCTCCTGCTCCGGCGGCTGCGGCAGCAATTCGAACTGGGCGACCGAGGCTGCATCATGGCGGTTCGAAGTTCCGACACAGTCGGACCCGGTATCGCCGCCGCCGATGACCACGACGTGCTTGCCGGTGGCCATGACCTGTCCCGGGACCTTGTCGCCGGATACCACTTTGTTCTGCTGCGGCAGGAATTCCATGGCGAAATGGACGCCATCAAGCTTGCGCCCCGGTATCGGCAGGTCGCGCGGTTGTTCGGCGCCGCCCGACAGGACCACCGCGTCAAACTCCTTGAGCAGTGTCTCTGCCGCAACTGCGTTCGGGCCCTTGCCACCAACATGCTGGCTGGCGCGGAACTCGACGCCCTCCGCGCGCATCTGCTCCATGCGCCTGTCGATCAGATGCTTCTCCATCTTGAAATCGGGAATGCCGTAGCGAAGCAGGCCGCCGATGCGATCGTTTTTCTCGATCAGCGCGACATCGTGGCCCGCCCGCGCCAACTGTTGGGCACAGGCGAGGCCGGCGGGCCCTGACCCGACCACAGCGACTTTTTTGCCGGTCTTGCGCTTGGGCAGTTCCGGCGCTACCCAACCCTGCTCCCAGGCTTTGTCGATGATGGCGTGCTCGATCGACTTGATGCCGACCGCATCGTTGTTGATGTTCAGGGTACACGCCGCTTCGCAGGGTGCCGGGCAGACGCGGCCGGTGAACTCGGGGAAATTATTGGTCGAGTGCAGAACTTCGATCGCCTGCTTCCAGTTCTGCTTGTAGATCAGGTCATTCCAGTCGGGAATGATGTTGTTGATCGGACAACCGGTCATGCAGAACGGAATGCCGCAATCCATGCAGCGCGCACCCTGGACCGACGCTTCCTGGTCCGCCAGATGCAGCACGAACTCGCGGTAGTGCTTTATGCGCTCACCCTTGTCCTCGGCCGCCTCGGCGAGACGCTGGTACTCCATGAATCCGGTCACCTTGCCCATTTCCCAACCCTTCGCTTCTGAACTGCACAGTCTGGAGAGGCGGGACGGGCGCAGAATACTCGCGCCCGTCCCGCCTCTACGGTTATATTTACGCGGCCATCTTGCCGTTCTTGGCGGCCATCTCGCCGAGCGCACGGCGATATTCCGTCGGAAACACCTTGACGAACTTGGTGCGATAGTCCGCCCAGTTATCGAGTATCGCCTTCGCCCGTGCGCTGCCGGTGTAGCGCGCGTGTTTTTCGATCAAACCTTTCAGGATTCCTTCGTCGCTCTGGTGCAGGTGCCAGATATCCTTGGGCACTCTGGCCTCCTGCTCGGCCTCCACAAGTACCAGTTCCAGTTGCACCATGGACGGATTGCAGCGGTTCTTGAAGCTGCCGTCCTCATCGAGTACGAAGGCAAGCCCCCCCGACATCCCCGCCGCGAAGTTTCGGCCCGTCGTACCAAGCACCACGACCGTGCCACCAGTCATGTATTCGCAGCCATGGTCACCGACGCCTTCGACGACCGCATGTGCGCCGGAATTGCGGACGCAGAAGCGTTCCCCGCCGACGCCGCGGAAATAGGCTTCCCCCGCAACCGCACCGTACATCACGGTGTTGCCGACTATGATGTTCTCGAGCGGATTGCCGCGGAACTTGGACGAAGGCTGCACGGAGATCCTGCCACCCGAGAGTCCTTTGCCCACGTAATCATTGGCCTCGCCGATCAGTTCCAGAGTAATGCCCTGGGCGAGGAAGGCGCCGAAACTCTGGCCCGCGCTGCCGGCGAGTTTGATGTGGATGGTGTCATGGGCCAGTCCGGAGTTGCCGTACTTCCTGGCAACTTCGGAGGACAGCATCGTCCCCACAGTGCGATTCACGTTGCGAATCGGCATCTCGATCTTGACCGCTTCGGCGCGTGTCAGCGCCGGTTGCGCAAGTTCAATCAGACGATGGTCCAGTGCCTTTTCCAGGCCATGGTCCTGTTTCTCCGAATTGAAGATCGCCACGTCGGCCGCCATTTTCGGCATGTAGAAAATCCGGCTGAAGTCGAGGCCGCGCGCCTTCCAGTGCTCGATGCCCTTCTTCATGTCGAGCAGATCGGTGCGGCCGATCAGTTCGCGCAACGAGCGCACGCCGAGCATGGCCATGATCTCGCGTACTTCCTCGGCGATGAAGAAGAAAAAATTCACCACGTGCTCGGGCTGGCCCTTGAATTTCTTGCGCAGCACCGGATCCTGGGTGGCTACGCCGACCGGGCAGGTGTTGAGATGGCACTTGCGCATCATGATGCAGCCAGTTACCACCAGCGGTGCCGTCGCGAAGCCGAATTCGTCGGCACCGAGAATGGCGCCGATGGCGACGTCGCGGCCGGTCTTCATCTGGCCGTCGACCTGGACTGCAATGCGCCCGCGCAGGCGGTTGAGTACCAGCGTCTGCTGGGTCTCCGCCAGTCCCAGTTCCCAGGGCGTTCCGGCGTGCTTGATCGAGGACCACGGACTGGCACCGGTACCGCCATCGTGGCCCGCAATGGTGACGTGATCGGATTTCGCCTTGGATACGCCCGCTGCCACCGTGCCGACACCGATTTCTGAAACCAGCTTGACGCTTATCGAGGCCCGCGGGTTTGCGTTTTTCAGGTCGTGAATCAGCTGCGCCAGATCTTCGATCGAATAGATGTCGTGATGCGGAGGGGGCGAGATGAGCCCCACGCCTGGAACCGAAAAGCGCAGCTCCGCAATGTATTCGGAAACCTTGTGACCCGGAAGCTGGCCACCTTCCCCGGGTTTGGCTCCCTGCGCCATCTTGATCTGGATCTGGTCCGCCCCGTTCAGATACTCTGCCGTAACGCCGAAGCGTCCGGATGCCACCTGCCGGATCTTGGAGCGCAGTGAATCGCCTTCATGCAGCACGATATCGCGCTCCACGCGGTCGCGCCCAATGCGGGAGGCCAACGACTCGCCTTCCTTCATGGGGGCGACGCGACGCGGATCCTCGCCGCCTTCACCGGTGTTGGACTTGCCGCCGATTCGGTTCATGGCGATCGCCAGCGTGGTGTGCGCCTCGGTTGATATCGAACCCAGCGACATCGCGCCCGTCGCAAAGCGCTTGACGATGTCCCTGGCCGGCTCGACTTCGTCGATCGGGATTGACTTCGCGGGGTCGAACCTGAACTCGAAAAGACCGCGCAGCGTCATGTGCCGCTTGGACTGGTCGTTGATGATCGTCGCGTACTCGCGATACGTTTGGTAGCTGTTGGTGCGGCTCGAATGCTGCAGTTTGGCGATCGCATCCGGGGTCCACATGTGCTCTTCGCCGCGCACGCGAAACGCGTATTCGCCGCCGGCATCAAGCACCCTGGCAAGTACCGGGTCATCGCTGAATGCGGCCAGGTGGAGGCGAATCGCCTCCTCCGCCACTTCGAATACGCCGATGCCCTCGACGCTAGTGGTCGTCCCGCTGAAGTATTTGTCCACCATCGACCTGGCCAAACCGACCACCTCGAAAATCTGCGCTCCGGTATAGGACATGTACGTGGAAATGCCCATTTTGGACATGACTTTCATCAGGCCCTTGCCGACCGCCTTGACGTAGTTCTTGACGCCCTTCTCGCCGCGATACTCCTCCGGGATCGACTCGTCCGCGTGGAGGATGGTCTCCATCGCCAGGCAGGGGTGGATCGCCTCGGCACCGTACCCGGCCAGCAGGGCGAAGTGATGGACTTCGCGTGCCGAACCGGTTTCCACGACCAGGCCGGCACTGGTGCGCAGTCCCTTGCCGACCAGATGCTGGTGAATGCCGGACAGGGCCAGCAACGCGGGTATCGCAACATGCGTCGCATCGACCTTGCGGTCGGACACGATGAGGATGTTGTAGCCCGAACGCACCGCGTCCTCGGCCTGCGCGCACAAGCTCGCAAGGCGTGCTTCGATCGCCTGCTTGCCCCAGGCCACCGGATAGGTGATGTCAATTTCAAAAGACTTGAACTTGCCGCCCGTGTGGTAATCGACGTGGCGGATGGTGTCCATCTGGTCGAAGTCGAGCACCGGCTGGCTCACTTCTAGACGCATCGGCGGATTGGTTTCATCAATTCCAAGCAGGTTCGGCTTCGGTCCAATGAACGAGACCAGCGACATCACCAGGTCCTCTCGGATCGGATCGATCGGCGGATTGGTCACCTGGGCAAACAGTTGCTTGAAATAGTTGTAAAGCGTCTTGTTCTTACTCGACAGCACGGCGAGCGGCGAATCGTTGCCCATCGACCCGATGGCCTCCTCTCCCTGCTGCGCCATTGGGCCGAGGATGAATTTCAGGTCCTCCTGGGTATAGCCGAAGGCCTGCTGGCGGTCCAGCATCGGCACCATGCTGCGTTCCGCGAGCTTGGTGGACGCCGGCAGATCGTCCAGCTTGATACGGATGCGGTCGATCCAGGCCTTGTAGGGCTTGACCTGGGCGAGCGTGTCCTTCAACTCCTTATCGTCGATGATGCGCCCGGCCTCGACGTCGATCAGAAACATCTTGCCGGGCTGCAGGCGCCACTTTTTGATGATTTTCTCTTCCGGGATCGGGAGGACCCCGGATTCGGACGCCATCACTACCATGTCGTCGCTGGTGACGATGTAGCGGGCCGGGCGCAGCCCGTTGCGGTCCAGAGTGGCACCAATCTGGCGGCCATCGGTAAACGCAACCGCGGCCGGGCCATCCCACGGTTCCATCATTGCAGCGTGATACTCGTAGAAGGCACGGCGGCTGGGATCCATCAGGGTGTGCTTCTCCCAGGCTTCCGGGATCAGCATCATCATGGCGTGCGCCAGGGAATAGCCACTCATTGTCAGCAGCTCAAGAGCGTTATCAAATGACGCCGAGTCCGACTGGCCGTCATAGATCAGCGGCCAGACCTTGTCGAGGTCCTTGCCGATGATCGGACTGGAAATCGCCCCTTGCCGCGCTCGCAGCCAATTGACGTTGCCCCTCAGGGTATTGATTTCGCCGTTGTGGGCGATCATCCGGAACGGGTGCGACAAGTCCCACGTCGGGAAGGTATTGGTGGAGAAGCGCTGGTGAACCAGGGCCAGCGCCGACACCATGCGCGAATCCTGCAGGTCCTTGTAGTAGGTCCCGACCTGCCCGGCCAGCAGCATGCCTTTGTAGACGATGGTACGCGCCGACATCGACGGCACATAAAACTCCTTGCCGTGCTCGAGCCTGAGCGCCTGGATTGCGTGGCCCGACACCTTGCGGATGATGTACAGCTTGCGCTCCAGCGCGTCGGTCACCGTCACCCCGGCGCCGCGGCCGATGAATACCTGGCGGATTACGGGTTCGATGACTTTGACAGATTCGCCGAGGTTGCAATTGTCGCGGGGAACGTCTCGCCAGCCCAGCAGGACCTGGCCTTCGTCCTTGATGGCACGCTCGATCTCATATTCGCAGGCCAGCCGGGATGCCGGCTCCTGGGGGAGGAACACCATGCCCACGCCGTACTCGCCGGGCGAAGGCAACTTCAATCCCTGACTGGCCATTTCCTCCCGGAAGAACTGGTCCGGGATCTGGATCAGTATGCCGGCGCCGTCGCCGGCCAGCGGGTCGGCCCCGACAGCACCGCGGTGGGTCAGGTTTTTGAGGATCAACAGGCCCTGATCGACAATGGCGTGGCTTTTCACCCCTTTGATGTGCGCAATGAATCCCACGCCGCATGCGTCGTGTTCATTGGCCGGGTCGTAGAGTCCCTGCCGCGCCGGTAATGTCGAGTGAGCCATTTGCTACCTCTAGCCGCTTACATGGGGGAGTGCGAGTCTGAAGCAACCGTCCGAAGCCGGTTTTGTGCCAGTTCCGCATCGAATCGCACTATTTCGAGCGAAGCTTTTAATGGTACCGCGAGTAGTGGCGGCCTTTCAATAAAGCGAGGTGGACGCTCGTCCGGCACCACTGCGGAAGCTCAGGATTCCTCGACGGAAAACAGCCGGCGATGCTCGCGGATGGCGTAGCGGTCGGTCATCCCGGCGACGTAGTCGGCGATGGCACGGGGCAGGTCGGATTCGGCGCGGGCCTGGAACTCCGGCGGCAGCAGGCGCGGGTCCGCCAGGAAGGACTCGAACAGGTCGCGGATGATGCGCTTGGCCTTGTTGCTCATGCGCGCCACCCGGTAATGCTGGTACAGGTGCCGGCGCAGGAAAACCTTGAGTTCGCGCTGCTGGTCGCGCACCGTATCGCTGAAAGCGATCAGCGCGGGCGCACGGCGGACATCGTCAAGGCTGGCAGGACGATGCTCGGCGACCAGGGAGCGACTCTGCTCCGTCAGGTCCGAAACCAGCGTATTGATCATGCGGCGCACGGTCTCGTGGATCAGGCGGCGGTCAACGAGGGCCGGGAACTGCTGCCGGACTTGCTCCAGGTGCCGGGAGAAAATTCCTACAGCGGACAGTTGCTCCAGCGAAATAAGCTCGGAGCGCAGGCCGTCGTCCACATCATGGTTGTTGTAGGCGATTTCGTCTGCCAGGTTGGCGATCTGCGCCTCGAGCGAAGGCTGTTGTTTTTTCAGGAAACGCTCGCCGATAGCGCCGAGCTTCTTTGCGTTCTCGATGGAACAGTGCTTGAGGATGCCCTCGCGGGTCTCGAAGCACAGGTTCAGCCCGTCAAAAGCGCCATAGCGCTGCTCGAGGAGGTCCACCACCCGCAGGGATTGCAAGTTGTGTTCGAATCCCCCGAACTCCTTCATGCATTCATTCAGGGCATCCTGTCCAGCGTGCCCGAAGGGGGTATGGCCCAAGTCGTGGGCCAACGATATCGCCTCCACCAGATCCTCGTTGAGGCTCAGATTACGGGCGATGGAACGGCCGATCTGCGCAACCTCGAGGCTGTGCGTAAGCCGCGTTCGGAACAGGTCCCCTTCGTGATTGACGAATACCTGCGTCTTGTATTCGAGGCGGCGAAACGCGGTTGAATGAATGATGCGGTCGCGGTCGCGTTGAAATTCGGTACGGCCCGACGGAGGCGGTTCGGGAATCTGCCGTCCGGTGGATTTGCCGGGATCGGCGGAGTAGCCCGCTGATTCAGGCATGCGCCCTCGTACTTGCGAGGACTTCGCGCAGGTCTTCCCCGGAGAAATCCGCCGTCACGACCGCTTTGCCCAGAGACTTGAGCAGGATCAGCCGCAACTTGCCGTTCTCGACCTTCTTGTCGTGGCCCATCAGTTCGAGATAACGCTCGCAGCCCAGGTCGGGGGCCTCCGTCGGCAGGCCGGCACGCCGCATTAAGCGCTCGATCCGCTCCACGTCCTTGGTGTCCAGCATGCCCATCCGCCACGAAAGTTTTGCCGCCATCAGCGTTCCGGCGGCCACCGCCTCCCCATGCAGCCAGGTTCCGAATCCGAGTCCGACCTCGATGGCATGGCCGAAGGTATGCCCGAGATTCAGCAAGGCACGTTCGCCAGATTCACGTTCGTCCGCTGCCACGACGGCCGCTTTGTTTTCGCAGGAACGCAGCACCGCATGGATGAGAGCCTCGGGATCGCGCGCGCGCAGCTTCTCTATATTGGCATCGAGCCAGTCCAGGAAACGGAGGTCCATGATCAGGCCGTACTTTATAACCTCTGCAAGCCCGGCAGAAAGTTCGCGCTCCGGCAGTGTATCCAGGGTGGCAACGTCGCTTAGCACCAGCCGCGGCTGGTAGAACGCGCCGATCATGTTCTTGCCCAAGGGATGATTGATCGCAGTCTTGCCGCCGACTGAAGAGTCCACCTGCGCAAGCAGGGTCGTCGGAAACTGGATGAAGGGCACACCACGCTGATAGCTCGCGGCGGCGAACCCGGCCAGGTCTCCAACGACGCCGCCGCCTAATGCCAGCACGGTAGTCTTGCGTTCGGCGCGGTGACGGAGCAGGACATCAAAAATGGCATTGAGAGTCTGCCAGTTCTTGTGTTCTTCCCCATCCTGCACGATGGCCTGCACGATTTCGACTCCTGCTTTTTCCAGCGCCTTGACCAAAGGCGCGAGATACAGCGGGGCGATCGTGTTGTTGGTAATGATCGCCACTCGGGGTTGCGCCAGGTGCGGCAACAGAAGCTCCACCTGGGCGAGCAGTCCGCGGCCGATATGGATGGGATAGGAACGCTCTCCCAGTCCTACCGTTACTGTACGCATGGCGTTCAGTTTGGCTCCAGAGTGCCGGACGGTGTTTCCAGCAACATTTGATGCAGGCGGCTGACGAGCGAAGTCAGGCTCTGGCTGCCGGTTTCGATAATCACGTGCGCGGTGTCGCGATACAGAGGATCGCGGATTTCATACAACTCCGCGAGTCGCGCGCGGGGATCGGCGGTCTGCAGCAGGGGGCGGTTACGGTCGTGGCGCGTGCGATTGAGCAGATCCCTGACTGTGGCGCGCAAATACACCACTGTGCCGCGGGATTTGAGCCGGGCCCGATTGTTGTCGCTCAGGATGGCTCCACCACCGGTGGCGAGAACGATGTCGGACAGCGCCGTCAGTTCATCGATAACCGCCGACTCCCGGTTGCGGAAACCTGCTTCCCCCTCGATCTCGAAAATCACCGGTATCTTGACGCCGGTACGTTCCTCGATGACTTGGTCGGAATCGTGGAATACCTTGTCCAGGCGCTTGGCCAGCACCCGTCCCACGGAGGTCTTTCCAGCCCCCATCATGCCCACCAGAAAGATGCTGCCTGCAAGGGGTTCGCCGGGCTGTGGGGGCGGTTGAATGGACAATTGCTGCATGCGGACATTCTAGCGAAACCGGCCACGGACGGCCGCAAACAAAACGGCCGCAGCGCTGGCTGCGGCCGTCTCCAGGCTGATTCTGCAGATCAGCGCATTCCGGGCATTTCTTTCACGACTCTGGGCGTTACGAAAATAAGCAGTTCGCGCTTGTCATTCCGCTTCAGATCCTGGCGGAACAGGATGCCTAGCACGGGGATGTCTCCAAGCATCGGGACTTTCGTCACAGTACTCGATTCGTCCTGGGAGTAGATGCCCCCCAGACCGACTGTACCACCGTTCTCCACCAGCACTTCGGTGGAAACCTGCTTGGTGTCGATCGCCGGTCCGGCACTGGTATTGGCGCCTACGCTGTCCTTGTTGACGTTCAACTTCATGATGATATTGTCGTCCGGCGTAATTTGCGGCTTGACCTTGAGGCTCAGGGTCGCCTTACGGAAGGAAACGCTGGTGGCACCGCTGCTGGTCGCCTGCTGGTAAGGGATTTCCGTGCCCTGCTCTATAATCGCCTCAACGTTGTCCGCCGTGATGACGCGTGGGCTGGAGATGATCTTGCCCTTGCCGTCAGCCTGCAACGCGGATATCTCCAGGTTGAGGAACTTGGTCAATGCCGAGTTCATCAGTATCAGAGAGAACTGTCCCGATGCAACGCCGCCCAGACCTGGCGCCGGCATGCTCGAGAAAAGCGAGTCGCTCACGAAGTCAGCTTCGTCTGAAATCTGTCCGGTGAGGGCGCCTGTGGACGCCAAGCCGCCACCCAAGGTGGTCCTGTGAGTGCTGTTGGGGAGCTGGTCTCCTCTGCCGGTAAAGTCGTTGAAACCGATACGCGCCCCGAGGTTGCGGCTGAAGGTGTCAGATGCCTCAACGATCCGCGCCTCAATGAGCACCTGCCGCGATGCAATGTCCACAGTAGTGAGCAAACTGCGAACCTCATCGAGTTTCGACGGGATGTCCTGAACGAAAATGATGTTGGTGCGCGGATCGATCACGGCACTGCCGCGCTTCGACAGGATCTTCTGGGTCGAATCCGTGAGTATTTTCTGGAACGCCTCGGCCTTTTGATAGTTGAGCTGGAAAGACTCGGTCCGCATGGGTTCCAGATCGGCGATCTGGGCGCGGGCTTCGAGTGCCAGTTTCTCCTTGGTTGCAAGCTCGTCGCGCGGCGCAATCCAGACCACGTTACCCGTCTTGCGCATATCTAGGCCCTTGGCCTGGAGAATAATGTCCAGCGCCTGATCCCAAGGTACGTCCTTTAGTCGCAGGGTCAGATTTCCGGTGACCGTGTCGCTGGTGATGATGTTCAGATTGGTGAAGTCGGCAATCACCTGCAGCACAGCGCGCACTTCGATGTTCTGGAAGTTCAGCGACAGTTTGTCGCCGGTGTAGCCCTTGCCGGACTTCTGCTTGCTCGCGGCATCCTCGACGACCGGTTTCACTTCGATGATAAAGCGCTTATCGGTCTGATAGGCGGACTGTTCCCAGCGTCCCTTGGGCATCAGCGTGATGCGCGTGTTACCGCCCTGTTTCATCACCTCAAAGGAATCAACCTGGGTTCCGAAGTCCGTCACGTCGAAGCGCCGCTCCAGTGCTGGCGGCAATGAGGTTTGCAGGAAGTCCACGATGATGCTCCGGCCCTGCTGCTTGAGGTCGATTCCGGTGCCAGTGTCCGACAAGTCGACAATGATCTGCGCTTCGCCGTTCTTGCCGCGCCGAAAGTCCACGTCCTGAATATTATGGGGTTCCGCCACCGACTTGGCCTCGGCGAACTGCGTCGTGCCTGTGTCGGTCGACGAAGCGGTTACGCCGGTACCCTGCAGCGTGACGATCACCGTATTACCCTCGGTGCGGGATTCATACTTCGCCATCTTGGCCAGATTCAGTACTACACGGGTGCGTCCGCCGGACTGTCCTAGGCGAATGTTGCGCAGATCCCCCTGATTGACATCCTGGGAATTCTTGCCGAGGCCGTTCACGGTATTCGGAAAATCGAGTGCGATGCGCGGCGGGTTGTTCACAGTGAAGGCGGCAGGCGGGGCCGACAGAGGCTCCTTAAGACCAAGTTTGATGGTCACGACACCACCCTGGGCAGAGACGTCCACCGACTGGATGACATTGCCCGTACCGGCGCCCGATTTGGCCTCGTCCTGGGCTTGGGCACCGGCGCTCAGGATGAGCGCCAGCCCTTGCAGGGCGACAACCAGGTTGATCAAACGTCCGAAGCATTTCATGTACGCGTGCTCCTTTTCAATTCTCGAGCAACTGCAGATTGCTGGTGCGCTCGTTCCATGAACCCGACGAGGAGTCCTGGATTACTTCCTTGAGAGTCACCGCCGATTCGCTGATCGCCGTGATCACGCCGAAATTCTGCCCGACGTAGTTGCCGATCCTTACGCGGTAGAGGTTGTTGTCTGGGGTCTTGATGAGCGCAAAACGTGCCTGCTTCTGCTCCAGGGTGCCGACCATTTTCAGGCTTTCCAGGGCAAACGATTCCAGCGCTTCCTTGCGGCGGTTCAGGTCGGGCTGCGGTCCGCCGCCTCCGCCGCGGTTCGCCAGCGCCAGTTCGCGCGGCCTGAAGGGATCAGGCAGCTCGAATGCATTGTAGGCAAAGGGCTCGAACTGCTTGACCTCCGGAATGGGTTCAACCCGTCCGCGTAGGCCCTGTCCGGACTCTTCTACGAATTGCTTGAGGTCGGAGAACTGGTCTCCGCCGCAGCCGCCTAGCACGGCTGCGAATGCGAGCATTCCGATTACTGAGCGCATCACTTTTTGCCGCCCTTGGCCTTGCCAGCATCGCGGGCGGTCTTGCGTTGTGCCGCGACTTCGCTGTCGTCCAGATAACGGAAAGTCTTGGCGGTCGCGTCGAGCACCAATCCGCCCTCCTTGCCCACCGACAGGGCGACATCGTTCAAAGTCACGATTCGAGAGAGTTGCGAGACATCGCTGGCGAAAGCACCGATGTCGTGATACGTGCCCGACAGTTTTATGGTGATCGGCAATTCGGCGTAAAACTCCGACGCCGTCTCCCGCGGGGCCGGACGGAATAACTCGAACTGCAGGCCGCGGCCCAGGCCCGCCTGGTTGATGTCGGTGAGCAGCGCTTCCATCTCGGATTTATTAGGCAGCTGCTTGAGCATTTCGCCGAAGGATTCCTCGATCTCGGCGAGCTGTTTGCGGTAGGCCTCGAGATTCACCGCCTGCTTCTTCTTGTCCAGGAAGGAATCGCGCAACTGCTGCTCCTTTTCCCTGGCACTGGCGAGCGTTTCAAGCTGGCCCTTCCAGTCGAACCAGTAGCCGGCGAAGACCAGCAGGACAAGCAGGATGACAAGCGCGCCCAGCTTGGGCAGCACCGGCCAGTTACCGACATCCCGCGGATTGAGGTTTCTGAGGTCGTCGAGCGTCATGGTGTCAGGTCTTGGCTGCTGCAGCCGGCGCCGGCTTGACAGCCGGCGCTGCTTCTTCCTTGGGCCGCGAGATGGTCACGTTCAGATTGAACTCGTTAATCTCGACCTTTTCCTTGCCAACCGTGACCGCCTTGATTTCAATGAGCGCGGGGGTTTCCAGCCAAGGCGAGGCTTCGATGTTGCGCATTAGGGTCGAAACCCTTGCGTTCGAAGTCGCATAGCCCACCACATTCACGATTTTTCCGGTTTGCTTGATCGATTTCAGATAGATCCCGTCGGGCAGCTGTCTTACCAGCTGGTCGAGCAACCTCACCGTCTCGGTGCGGTTGGTCTGCAGGGATTCCACGACGCGTTTGCGCGCCAGCAGGGCCGCCGTCTGCTCTTTAAGCTTCTTGATCTCGTCGATCTGCTTGTCGAGCGCGGCGATCTGGGTTTCGAGATACCGGTTGCGCTCCAACTGGTTATCGATGCGCTCGGCGAAGAACGTATGCACCGCCACCACGATGGCCGCCGCCAGACCTACCGTCATTGCGGCGAGTATGGCGAACTGCTTTTGCGCCGCTTTGCGCCGGGCGGCGCGATGGGGCAGTAGGTTGATTGGGATCATGCGTCGAACCTCCGCAACGCCAATCCGCATGCAATCAGCAGCGCCGGGGCATCAATGGCTAGCTGGGCCTGGCGAACCTTGCCGGCGATATCCATTCCAACAAAGGGATTGGCCAGCAGCGAATTGACTTGGGTGCGCTCCGCAACCACTTCCGGCAGGCCGGGAATCGTCGCGGACCCGCCGGAGAGGAAAATATGGTGAGCCTGGTTGTACTGGGTCGACGTGAAGAAGAACTGCAGCGCGCGTGCAACCTCGAGCGCCAGGGTATCCATGTAAGGGGCGAGAACCTCGCCTTCATAGGTGTCGGGCAACCCGCCATTGCGCTTTGCAGCCTCGGCCTCTTCGACGGAGAGGTTGTAGTGGCGCATGATCTCCTGAGTGAGCTGGTTGCCGCCAAAGGGCTGCTCACGCATGTAAACCGACTGGTTGTTGCGCAACACATTGATGTTCATCATCGAAGCGCCGATGTCGACGAGGGCGATCGTCTGATCGCGGCCGCCATCCTGCAACTGGCTTTGCATGAGTTCGAAAGCGTTCTGGGCCGCGAAAGAATCAATGTCCATGACCAAAGCCTTGAGCCCGACCGATTCGGCCACTGCGACCCGGTCCTCGACCTTTTCCTTGCGCGAGGCCGCGATCAGCACTTCCACGTCCTCGGTGCTGTTGGGCGCGGGACCCAAAGTCTGAAAATCGAGGTTGACTTCTTCGAGGGCGAACGGAATGTACTGATTGGCCTCGGTTTCCACCTGGGCTTCGAGCTGGTCTTCGGTCTGCCCGGCGGGAACGGTGATTTTCTTGGTGATGACCGCGGCCGCTGGCAGGGCCATCGCCAGATTGCGCACCCGGGTGCCCATGCGCTTCCAGCCACGCCGTACCGCATCACCCACCTCTTCGAGGTTCATGATGTTGCCGTCGACAACGGCATCCTTCTGCAGGGGCTCGATCGTATAGCGTTCGAGGCGATAACGCCCCTTACCGGAGGGCGCCAGCTCGACCATTTTCACGGACGAAGAGCTGATGTCCACACCGATCAGCGGTGGTGACTTGGGCTTCAGCAGGCTGCTGAGCGCATCTACGTTAAACTCGAATTTTCCCTTGAACATTGGCCGTTTAGGCGCGATACGTATAATCTACATTAAATGCTAGCAACAACTATTTTGCATGTAAAGCGTTTTTAGCGAGGCTTTGTTGCGGGCTCGCTACACCTTATATAATGCTCGGCGATTTTCCTTCCCTCCCTTCCTCAAATCTAACCATGTTTTCCCGCTGGTGGTTCTACGTCCTGATCGGACTCGGTGCATTCGTTGCGGCGATCGCCCTAGTGGTGGGCTATGCGGCCGTCGTCGCGTATCCGAATCTGCCTTCACTTGAAGCACTTACGTCGTATCAGCCGAAGATTCCACTACAGATTTTCAGCGTCGAAGGCGACCTTATCGGCGAGTTTGGCGAAGAGAAAAGGGCCTTCGTAAAGATCGACCAGACGCCCGAAATTCTGCGCAAGGCAATCATCGCGGCGGAGGATGAGCGCTTCTACGAGCACGGTGGCGTGGACTATATCGGGGTGATCCGGGCGGCTTTATCGAATTTTGCCGCCGCCAGCGCCCGGCAGGGCGCCAGTACCATCACCATGCAGGTCGCCCGCAATTTCTTCCTCAGCAAGGAGAAGACCTTCAGCCGCAAGTTCAACGAAGCCTTGCTCGCATTCAAGATCGAGCACAGCCTGACCAAGGACGAGATCCTCCAGCTTTATATCAACCAAATCTACCTGGGCCAGCGTGCCTACGGTTTTGGCGCGGCGGGCCAGGTTTATTTCGGCAAACCACTGGAACAGTTGAATCTGGCGGAAATCGCGATGCTCGCGGGCCTGCCCAAGGCTCCCTCCCGCTACAACCCGGTCGTCAACATGGGCCGGGCCAAGCAACGCCAACGCTATGTCCTCCGGCGCATGCTCGAACTCAGTTACATCGACGAGGAGCAGTTCAAGAAAGCGGAAGCCCAGCCCATCATCCTCACTAGCCAGATCCAGGAGTTCGCCACCCGCGCCGACCACTTCGCGGAAATGGTGCGCCAAGCAATCTACGATGCCTACAAGGACGAGGCCTACACGCGAGGGTTCCGGGTCTACACGACCTTGTCGAAGGCCCATCAGGACGCGGCCTACCGGGCGGTGCGCCAAGGAGTTCTGGAATACGACAAGCGCCAGACCTATCGCGGAGCCGAAGGCTACTTCAACCTGCCCAAGGAGGACGTCGGCGAGGAAGCGCTAGAGGATGCGCTGCAGGAAGAGTTCGAAAGCGATGACATCTACCCGGCAATCGTCCTGGAAGTGGACGCCAAGACGGTCAAGGTCTATCGGAAGGGTGGCGAAACCCTGACCATAACTGGCGAGGGACTGAAAGTTGCCGCCAAGATGATCGGTAACCGAGCGCCCGCAAAAACAAGATTGCGCCGGGGCGCGCTGATCCGAGTGCAGCCGGAGGTAAAAAGTGGCTGGCAGATCGTGCAGCTGCCGCTGGTCGAGTCGGCGCTGGTGTCGGTGGATACCAACGACGGCGCCATCCGTGCGTTGGTTGGCGGATTCGATTTCTATCGCAACAAATACAACCATGTGACCCAGGCGCGCCGCCAGCCCGGATCGAGCTTCAAGCCGTTCGTTTACTCGGCCGCGCTGGAAAAAGGCTTCACGCCTGCCACCATCATTAACGATGCGCCCATCACGATCGACGCCAGCGAAACCGGCTCGGTTAACTGGGAACCCCGGAACTTTGACGGCGCGTTCGACGGGCCGATCCGCATGCGCACCGCGCTCACCAAATCCAAGAACCTGGTATCGATCCGCATCCTTCAGGCCATTACGCCGCAGTACGCGCAGGACTACATCAGCCGCTTCGGCTTTGACCCCAAGCAGCATCCGCCCTATCTGACCATGGCGCTGGGCGCGGGATCGGCCACCCCGCTAGAAATGGTGATGGGTTATTCCGTTTTCGCCAACGGTGGCTATCGGGTAACGCCATACTTCATTGATCGCATAGAGGACGCACAGGGCACCGTGCTGGGCAAGGCGAATCCGGTCAGCGTCGGCAAAAGCGCGGAGCGGGTCATCGATGCGCGCAACGCGTTCCTGATGTCGAACATGATGCAGGACGTGATCCGGGGCGGTACCGGCGCCCGTGCCATGGCGCTTGGGCGAGTAGATCTGGCTGGCAAGACGGGGACCACCAACGAGCAAATGGACGCCTGGTTCGCCGGCTATCAGCGCCATCTCGCCGCGGTCGTGTGGATGGGCTACGACATTCCGCGGACTCTCGGCGACAGGGAGACCGGCGCGGTTGCGGCGTTGCCGATCTGGATGTCGTACATGGGCAATGTGCTGAAGGGCCAGCGCGAGGAACTGCCCATTGCCCCCGAAGGCGTGACCGCCGTGGCAATCAATCCGGAAACCGGGCTGCGCGACAAGAACGCGCCCGCACCGATGATCGAATACTTTTATCATGAGAACATTCCGCCCGAGCAGGAAGGTCCGGCGGGCGATGAGACCGGCGACTCAACCAGAGCGCCGGAGGAAGTCAAAGACCAGCTCTATTGAGAATTGATGCCGAGAGATAACGGCAACAGCAGGGAGATGCGTAGCCGGATTGCGCATCTTGCAGCCCGTCTGATGGCAGTGGACGGCATCGACGACTATGCTCTGGCCAAGCGTAAGGCGGCGCGTCAGATCGGCGCCCCCGACACCCGCCACCTGCCCAACAATGATGAAGTCGAACAGGCTCTGCGGGCCTATCAGCAGCTCTACCAGGCCGACGAACAAAGACTCCGCTTGCTTCACCTGCGCCGCAGTGCGCGGGAAATGATGCAACTGCTTAACCAGTTCAATCCCTATCTCTCCGGTTCCGTGCTGTCAGGCAGCGCCGGCAAGTATTCGGACATCAACATCCACCTGTTCACCGACACCGTGAAGGATGTCGAGATGTTCCTCATCAACCACCAGATAGACTATCGTGCCGGGGAAAGCCGGGTCTTCATCGGCGAAGAGCCGATGGGCGTGCCGACTTTCAGCATCAGCACGAATGACGCCGATTTCGAGATTAGTGTTTTTTCCCCGCGTGACCTGCGCGTGCAACTGCGCGCGTCGGCGGAAGGGCGTCCCTTCGAACGGGCCCGGATCGACTGGCTCGACGCGGTGCTGTCCGGCACCACGTTGGGCGCCTGAGCCCGCAACCGCGCGTTAGAATCGCTGCTTTCTTCAGCCAGGACCCTCCTTCAGCCACTGCGCCGCATCCAGGGCGAAGTAGGTGAGGATGGCATCGGCACCGGCGCGCTTGAATGCAAGCAGCGCTTCCATTACGCACTTGCGTTCGTCAATCCAGCCGTTCTGTCCTGCAGCTTTGAGCATCGCGTATTCGCCGCTGACCTGGTACACCATGGTCGGCGCGCCAAACTCGTCTTTCACACGGCGGACGATGTCCAGGTAAGGTAGCCCCGGCTTGACCATGACCATGTCGGCGCCTTCCTGCAAATCCAGCCCAACTTCCCATAACGCCTCGTTACTGTTCGCAGGATCGATCTGATAGGTGTATTTGTCGCCCTTGCCGAGCGTGGCGGCCGATCCCACCGCGTCGCGAAACGGGCCGTAAAAGCTCGAGGCGTACTTGGCGGCATAGGCCATGATGCGGGTGTGGATGAACTTGCGCGCATCCAGTGCTTCGCGCAGCGCGCCGACGCGCCCGTCCATCATGTCCGAGGGCGCAACGATGTCCACGCCAGCTTCGGCGTGCGACAGCGCCTGTTTGACGAGTGCCCCGATGGTTTCGTCATTGAGCACGTAGCCGCTGTCGTCGATCAGGCCGTCCTGTCCATGGCTGGTATAGGGATCGAGGGCGATGTCCGTAACCACCCCCAGCTGCGGAAAGCGGCTTTTCAGGGCCCTTATGGTTTTGGGCGCCAGGCCGTCGGGGTTCCAGGCCTCGCTCGCATCGGCGGTCCTCAGCCCGCTGTCCACAACGGGAAACAGGGCGATCGCCGGCACACCGAGCTGGACGCAGCGCTCGGCCTGCCTGAGCAACCGATCGATCGACAGGCGCTCGACACCGGGCATCGACGGAACGGCTTCGCTGCGATTCTGGCCGTCGATGACGAAGACCGGATAGATGAAATCGTCCGCGGACAAGCGGTTTTCCCGCACCAGACGGCGGGAAAAATCATCGCGGCGCAGCCTGCGCGGACGGCGCCGGGGAAACTTTCCAAGTACCTGCATGATCATTCCTTAAGCTCGGTCATCCGACGCCGGATATGCGGCCCGCGGGGAGTCCAGTTCATTGAAATAAAGTGGATTAATTTCGGTTGCTGCAGAGTGGAACTTTTACCACTGCTCACGATCTTATCTCGCAGACAGCAATGTCTCCCGCTTCTCCTCCCTGAGCGGGCGCCTTAATTCTATTGAGGCTTTGTTTCCCCCCGGTTTTAATCCCCTTTAACCGGGGGTTTTTTATTCTACCCGCCCGTTGGCGTCGCGACGGGCTGGAACCAGCCCGCCAGCCGCTTCTCGGCCTCCCCCGCACCCGTCCTGGACGGCGCCGAGAACAGCTGCGCGCTCGCGGCCGGGATGTCCGCCAAAGCTTCCCGAACTTTCCCCAGCTGCTCGGCTGCCTGCTGCCTGTTGAGTTTGTCCGCCTTGGTCAGCAGGACATGGATCGGCTTGCCGCTGGGACCGAACCACTCGATCAACTGGATATCGAGTTCCGTAAGCGGATGGCGGATGTCCATGACCACGACCAGCCCGCGCAACTGCTCGCGGTTTCGCAGGTAGCCGGCTATCAGCGCCTCCCAATAGATTTTCATGTCGCGCGGAACTTTGGCGTAGCCATATCCGGGAAGGTCCACCAGATACCTGCCGCCTCCCATGCTGAAATAGTTGATGTGCTGGGTGCGACCGGGCGTCTTGCTGACGAACGCCAGACGGTTGCGGTTGGTCAGCGCATTAATTGCGCTAGATTTGCCTGCATTGGAGCGACCGGCAAATGCGACCTCGGCGCCAGAGCCGCCAGGCAGTTCCGCCTCGGCCGCCACGGTGGTGAAGAAGGCAATATCCTGAAACAGTCCGGGCTGGCTCATGACTTAAGCTAAAATGCCTCTATGGGCGCGGTTCTGGAACCTGCAAGTGCGGAATATCCGGAACCAACCTGAAATTCGCAAGGAGTCTTCATGGAACGCATTGTCGCAGCGACTCTGGTCGCATTTTTTTCGTTCGGGCCGGCGCTGGCTGCCGATGCAGTCGATCCCGCCAAAGTGCAGACCATCGTCAACCAGGTCTGTGCCGCCTGTCACGGCGCCGACGGCAACAGCCCGCTCGCAATGAATCCGAGCCTTGCCGGACAACATGCCGGTTATCTTTTCAAGCAGTTGAAGGAGTTCAAGTCGGGCGCCCGCAGCAATCCGGTGATGATGGCCATGGTGGCAAATCTTTCCGATGACGACATGCGCAACCTCTCTGCTCACTATGCTTCGCAGCCGGCGCGCGCCCTCGCGGCCAAGGACAAGGATCTTGCCGCGCAGGGCGCGAAGCTCTATCGCGGCGGTAACCTGGAAAAAGGCGTCGCTGCCTGTGCCGGCTGCCATTCTGCCAATGGGGCTGGCATTCCGGTGCAATATCCGCGACTGGCCGGTCAGCATCCCGACTACGTGCTCGCCCAACTCAAGGCTTTCCGCGCCGAAGAGCGCGCGAACGATCCAAACAGAATGATGCGCGCGGTTTCCTCGAAGCTCTCCGACAAGGATATGGCGGCGCTCGCCGAATACATCTCCGGCCTGCACTGACGGCCGGCCGGCTTCACCGGGCGATTTCACCGAACGCGGCCCTGGCCGCATCGATGGTCGCGCCAATTTCCGCCTGCGAGTGGGCGGCGGATACGAATCCCGCCTCGAATGCCGACGGAGCCAGGTACACGCTACCCTTGAGCATGGCGTGAAAAAAGCGGTTGAAGGCTGCCTTGTCGCATTCCATGACCTGCGCGTAGGACTCGGGCGCCTTATCGCGGAAGTAGAGCCCGAACATGCCGCCGACGCTTTGCGCGCAG
>JBKJUC010000238.1:0-3065 GCA_046590325.1 Burkholderiales bacterium
GTATCGCGATGAGAAGCCCCGCCCCCTGAAAATTCCCGAAGCTGCACCCTTTGCGCCACCGTTTCAGTTATCGGCCGCCGAACAGCGCACCGTGCTCGACTTCGCCGAGCGTTCGGCTCGCCTGACGCCCGAGCGCTCCGCGGAACTCGCGGAGATCGCCTCCTCGCTGACCGCGGGCCGTTCGGGCGACGCGGCAACCGGCCGGCTCGTGGCGCTGGCCAACCACCTGATCGGACGGCGGTGAAACAGGCCGCATTCGAGCAGCGCTACGAGGCGGAAATCAGCCGCTTTGAAAAATGGCTCGACCACAAACGTGCGACCGGCAAGCGCGATCCGACCCGGCCCGTCATCGCGCTGGCCGACGTGGACATGCCTTCAGCCTATCGCCGCATCTGCCAGTTGCTGGCGCTGGCCCGCGACCGCCAGTACAGCCCGGACCTCATCGACCGCCTGAACCAGCTCGTGCTCCGGGGGCATCATTTGCTGTACGGCGCGCGCGGCGGTCACCCCACGCGAGTGCTGAGATTTCTCGCCGCCGATTTCCCGCGCGTGGTCCGCGAAGAATGGCGGCTGGTGGCCGCCAGCACGCTGCTGTTCTTCGGTCCGCTGCTGGTGATGATCGCGGCGCTCGCGGTCAATCCCGATTTCATCTACTACCTGCTCGATCCGCTGCAGGTGGCGCAATACCAGGACATGTACGACCCGGCGAACCCGCGCCTGGGCATGCGCGAATCCGACGACAACCTGATGATGTTCGCGTTCTATATCTGGAACAACGTGAAGATCGGCTTCCAGACGTTCGCCACCGGCATGGCGTTCGGGCTGGGCACGATCTTCTACCTGCTGTCCAACGGGCTGACCATCGGCGCGGTCGCGGGCTATCTCACTGCCGTCGGCCATGGCGTGCCCTTCTGGTCCTTCGTATCCGGACACAGCGCCATGGAACTGGGCGCCATCGTCCTGTCCGGCGTCGCCGGCCTGAAACTCGGCGGCGCGCTGATCGCGCCGCGCGGACTGTCGCGCAAGACGGCGCTGGTCCAGGCTGCTCGCCCGGCGGTAAAAGTCATGTACGGCGCGGCACTGATGTTCCTGATCGCCGCGTTCATCGAGGGCTTCTGGTCGCCCCTGACCACCCTGCCGCCCACGACGAAATACGCGGTGGGCATCTCGATGTGGCTTGTGATCCTGCTGTACTTCCTGTTCGCGGGCCGCAGCCGTGAAAATTGACCGCATCGCGGTCGCGTTGCGTCCGCGCACCCAGTGGGAAGCGCTGGACCTCGGTTTCCAGATGGCGCGCGAATGGTGGCGCCCCATCTGGGGCGTCTGGCTGGTGCTCTATCTTCCCGTAGCCGCGATCCTGCTGATTGTCATGCCCAACAAGTTCTATGCCGCGCTGGTGCTGTTCTGGCTGAAGCCGCTGTTCGACCGCGCCGTGCTGCATGCGGCGAGCCGGGCTGTGTTCGGCGAAGAGTGCGGCGTGATGGCGACCCTGCGCGCTTACCGCGACTGGCTGCGGCCCGGCCTGGTCGGGGCGCTGACGTTCGGGCGTCTCGATACCGCGCGCTCGTTCACGCTGCCGGTGTCGACGCTCGAGAAACAGACCGGATCGGCGGCGAGGAAGCGGCGCAGCGCGCTCGGCGCGCGCACCCGCGGCAACGCCGTCTGGCTCACAGTGGTATGCCTGCACCTCGAATGGGTGGCGCTGTTCGCCACGGTCATCGTCGTCAGCATGCTCGAGCCAACGGCCGCGGACCTGGTGCCCGACGAAGCTTACGACGACGAAATCCTCGGCGCCTTCCGCGAAATGTTCATGTGGAGCACGCGGGACGTGCTTCACTATGTCGTGGCGGTTTCCCTGGTGGAACCCTTCTACGTCACCGCCGGCTTTGCGCTGTACCTGAACCGCCGCACCATCCTCGAGGGCTGGGACATCGAAGTGCAGTTGCGGCGGCTCGAGGAGCGCCTGCGCGGGGTGGCCAAAGCGGCCGTGTTGTTGCTCACGATCGTTGCCGGCGCAGCCGCCATGATCGGCGGCCCGCAGCCGGCAATGGCGGAGCAGAGCGAAAAATCCCCCCAGCACGAAATCACCGAAGTCCTCGCCAGCCCCGACTTCGGTTCGGACCGCGAGGTCAAACGCTGGCGCTACATGGGCGAGATCGACGCGTCTAACAGCAAGCCGCATACGTTCTCCGAGTCCTGGCTCAACCTGATCCGCTTCATCTCGGATATTTCGCAGGGCCTGATCTGGGTGCTTGCGATTGTCGCGATTCTGCTGATCCTGTATGCGCTGCGCCGGTTCCTGCCCGAGCCGCGCCTGCTCAAGCGCGTCTACCGGCCGCCGGACACGCTGTTCGGTCTCGACGTCGCACCCGAATCGCTGCCCGACGATGTCGCCGCAGCAGCGGCGGCGGCGGCCCGCGCGGGGCGCACGCGCGAAGCGCTCTCTCTGCTGTATCGCGGTGCGCTCTCGGCGCTGGTCCACCGCTACGAAGTGCCGCTTCTTGCCGGATACACCGAAGGCGACTGTGTGCGCGCCGCGGGCCGATCCCTGCCAATTGCTGGTGTGGTTTATTTCCGGCAACTGGTGGGCGCGTGGCAGGCCGTGGCGTACGCAGCGCAGGCGCCTTCGACCGCCGGCGTCGAACAGCTTTGCAGCAGTTGGCCGCTGCACTTCGCGCAGGCCGATAAAACATGAGCAGAATCCAGCTCCTGATCGGAGGCGTTCTGCTGGTCGCGGTCGCCGCGGGAACGGCCTGGTTCCTGCGGCATTTCGAGCAGGTGACGCAAAGCGTGCATACCGGCTATCGCGGCGAAGCCCTGCGCAATCCCTGGCTCGCCGCGGAACGGCTGCTGGTGCGCATGGACGCCAAAGCCTCGACCCTGCGCGCGCTGCCCGAACCGCGGAGCCTGCCTGCGACGGCAACGCTGCTGCTGCCAGCCCGGCGGCACACGCTGACGCAATCCCTGCGCGATTCGATCCTGCAATGGGTGGGAAGCGGCGGCCATCTCATCGTCGAAGCGGAACCCGCGGGCCAGCCCGACCCCCTGCTCGAAGCGATGGGCGT